>CALXIC010000143.1 GCA_944388265.1 uncultured Clostridia bacterium
CATGGCTATCCTCACCGCATCGGCAAAACCGCGTGAAGTGCTGGACCTCTTCCCGCTTTCCGTCGATGACGAAGAAAAACTCTATGCCGTGGGCAAAATCCCGGGTTCCTTTTTGAAACGGGAATCCAGACCGAGCGAAAACGCCATCCTCACGTCCCGTATGGTGGACCGTCCGATGCGTCCGCTCTTCCCGAAAGACATGAGAAACGACGTCACCATCGTGATGACCGTTTTGGCTTCCGATGTGGACAACACTCCGGAAATCACCGGTTCGATCGCCGCTTCCATCGCGGTTTCGATCTCCGACATTCCGTTTAACGGCCCGATTGCAACGGTCAGCGTCGACTTGGTGGACGGCGAAATCGTTTTGAACCCCGTCACCGCACAGCGCGAAAAATCCGACCTGAATCTGACGGTTGCCGGTTCGGCAGAAAAAATCGTCATGATCGAAGCGGGCGCAAACGAAGTGGACGACGAAACGATGCTCAAAGCCATCGCTACCGGCCACGAAGAAATCAAAAAGATGGTTGCGTTCATCGCTGACATCCAGAAAGAAGTCGGCAAAGAAAAATTCACCTTCGAATCGCAGGAACTTCCGCACGACATGTTCGAAGATGTGAAAGCCATCGCGCTGGAAGACACCAAACTGGCGCTCGATACCAACGACAAAAATGTGCGTGACGAACGCCTTTTGCCGATTTACGAAAAAGTTTACACCGAACTGGCGGAAAAATATCCGGACAGCCAGGCGAAACTCGACGAATGCATGTACAAGCTCCAGAAATTCATCGTCCGCAACTGGCTGCTGGAAGGCAAACGCGTCGACGGACGCGGCATGGAAGAAATCCGTCCGCTGTCCGCAGAAGTAGGTCTGCTGCCCCGCGTGCATGGTTCGGGTCTCTTTACCCGCGGCCAGACGCAGGTACTCTCCATCGCAACCTTAGGGCCGCTGCGCGATGCACAGATGCTCGACGGATTGGATGAAAACACCGAAAAACGCTATAGGCATCAGTACAACTTCCCGTCCTACTCCGTCGGCGAAACCCGCCCGTCGAGAGGTCCGGGACGCCGCGAAATCGGTCACGGCGCGCTGGCGGAAAAAGCACTCGTTCCGGTGCTGCCGTCGGCAGAAGAATTCCCGTATGCCATCCGTGTGGTTTCGGAAGTGCTCTCCTCCAACGGTTCGACCTCCCAGGGTTCGATCTGCGGTTCGACGCTGGCTCTGATGGATGCAGGCGTTCCGCTGAAGGCTCCGGTTGCCGGTATCTCCTGCGGTCTGATCACCAAAGAAGACGGCACTTTCACCACCATGGTCGACATTCAGGGTCTGGAAGACTTCTACGGCGACATGGACTTTAAAGTCGGCGGTACCCACAAAGGCATCACCGCGATTCAGGTCGACATCAAAGTCGACGGCTTGACGATGGACATCATCGCCGAAGCATTTGCGAAAACCCACAAAGCCCGCGACTATATCCTCGACGAAATCATGCTCAAAGCCATCCCGGCTCCGCGTGAAACCGTCTCGAAATATGCACCGAAATTCCTGCTGACCAAAATTCCGGTCGACAAGATCAAAGACGTCATCGGCAAAGGCGGCAGCGTGATCCAGAAAATCTGCGCAGAATGCGAAGTCAAGATCGACGTGGAAGAAGACGGTTCCGTCTCGATCCTCGGCGTGGATCTCGACAATGCGAAAATGGCGCTCAACATGGTGGAAACCATTGCCAACGATCCGGAAGTCGGCGCGCTCTACAAAGGCCGCGTGACCCGTCTGATGAACTTCGGCGCCTTCGTCGAAATCGCTCCGGGCAAAGAAGGTCTGGTTCACATCTCGAAACTCGAAAACCACCGCGTCGAAAAGGTGGAAGACGTGGTTTCGGTGGGTGACGAAATCGTCGTCAAAGTCATCGAAATTGACAACCAGGGACGCATCAACCTCTCCCGCAAAGATGCGCTCAACGACATCGAAGCGAAGAAAAAACGCGGTTAATTCGCCGCTTACAACCAAAACGGGACACTGGCAAATTGCCAGTGTCCTTTTTCTGTGAAGGAGGACGGTATGCAGGATTTGACAGTCGGAAACGAGTCCAAACAGCTCTTGTGGTTCACGCTGCCGATGATGGTTTCCCAGCTCTTGCAGGTGAGTTATTCCCTGGTGGACGGCATCATCGTGGGGAATTTCATCGGGGCGTCGGCGCTGGGCGCCATCGGCATCTGCAATCCCTTTGTCTGGCTCTTAAACGCCATTCAAAGCGGTTTTGGTGTGGGGATCAGCATTATGGCGGCGCAGTACTTCGGTGCAAACCGCAAAGAGGATCTGCACCGCGCCGTGACGACGGCATTTTTTGCAGGAGGTGTGTTATTTCTCCTGCTGACCGCCCTCTTTGAAGGGCTGGCACAGCCGCTGCTGGCCGGATTTTTGGCCACTCCGGAAGAAATGATGCAGCATTGCCTGCCCTATTTTCGCATCTACTGCCTGGGCATCGGGTTTCAGCTTTTGTATAATCTCTGCTACGGCGTGCTGCGCGCCTTCGGGGATTCGAAGGGCGCGATGCTCTTCTTACTGATTGCCGCCGGTGCCAATCTGATTTTGGACGTGTTGTTGGTGGCGGTATGGCCGCTTGGCGTGGCGGGTGCCGCCATTGCGACGATTGCAGCACAGGGCGGATCGGCCGCGGCTTCCGCCCTCTATCTCTTCGTGCGCTATCCGCAGATGCGCTTTACCCTCCGGCAGCTTCGTCCCCAGCCGAAAAAGCTGCGGATGCTGGTTTCCCTAGGGGTCCCGGCGATGCTCAAATCGGCGGTCAGTTCCATCGGATTTTTGTTTTTGCAAAAGCTCGTCAACTCCTTCGGTACGCCGAGTATCGAAGGGTTTTCCGCGATGGACCGCACCGTGGATGTGCTGCACATTCCTGCCCTCTGCTTTAGCCAGGCCATTTCCAGCTTTGCCGGACAAAACATCGGCGCCGGGAAACCGGACCGCGCGCTTTCGGGATATCACAAAGCGCTGTGGATGGCAAACGGCTGCTGCATCGCATTGATGGTGGTGATGTGCTTTGCCGGACGTCCGCTGCTCACCCTCTTCGCGATTTCGGGAGAAAGTTTGCAGCGCGCGTGGGAACATCTGATGATCATCGCGTTTTCCCTCTGGCTGACCTCGACCGGAAACATTGCCAACGGCTTTTTGCAGGGCAGCGGGGATGTGCGCGCCACTGTTGTCTCGAGCTTTGCCAATTTAGGCGTGCGGCTGTTGACCGCCTATCTGCTGGCGCAGACCTTCGTCGACTACCGCTCGATTTATGTGTCGATTCCGCTGGCGTGGCTCATCGGCATGCTCATTCCGCTCATCCGTACCCGCAGCGGACGGTGGAAACAGAAAAAAATTTTGTAAAAAGGAGGACGAATCATGTCTGAATCGGTCCGCAGTAATCCCTTAGGCTACGAAAAACTGCCCCGGCTGCTGCGCAAATTTGCCATTCCATCCATCATTGCGATGCTGGTCAGCTCCCTTTACAACATCGTTGACCAGATTTTTATCGGACAAAGTGTTGGGTATCTGGGCAATGCCGCCACCAATGTGGCGTATCCCATGACCACCATCTGTCTTGCCATTGCGCTGCTCATCGGCATCGGCGGTGCCGCCACCTTCTCGCTGGAGTTGGGCGCCGGACATCCGGACGAAGCGGTTCAGTGTGTGAGCAACGTCTTCTGGTGCGGACTGCTTTTCGGCGGTGCGTTTGCCATCATCGTGGAACTCTTTTTGCAGCCGCTCTTAGTTGCATTTGGCGCAACCGAAACGGTCATGCCCTACGCCATCAGCTACGTGCGCATCACGAGCATCGGGATGCCGTTTTTGATCCTCACCAACAGCCTTTGCAGCCTCATCCGCGCGGACGGACGGCCAAACTCGTCCATGGCCTGCATGGTGGTGGGCGCTGTCGCGAACACCATCCTGGACCCCATCTTCATTTTTGTCCTCGATATGGGGATTGCGGGCGCCGCTCTGGCAACAACGCTCTCGCAGATCCTCTCCTTCTTGCTGGTGGTGCGGCACCTCTTTCATTTTCAGTCGGTGCATTTGGGACGCAACTTCTTTCATCCCAACTGGAAAAAAGCCGTCCGCATGGCGTCACTGGGACTCAGCAACAGCCTCAATCAGGTGGCCATGACCTTTTTGCAGGTCGTGATGAACCACTCCCTCACCTACTACGGCGCGTTGAGCGCTTACGGATCGGACATTCCGCTTTCGGGCGCAGGCATCGTGATGAAGGTCAACTCCATCATCATCGGCATCATGGTGGGTCTTTGCCAAGGGGCACAGCCGATCACCAGCTTCAACTACGGCGCCAAGCAGTACGACCGCGTCAAAAAGATTTACCGGCTGACGGTTTTTTGCGGAATTGTCATCTCGACCATTGCCGCCATTTTTTGCCAGCTCTTTCCGAGCACCATCATCGGACTATTCGGCAC
>CALXIC010000144.1 GCA_944388265.1 uncultured Clostridia bacterium
GTTTCGGGGCAGACGGTAATCTTGGTAAAGCGCCCGCAAGTGGTGGTCAGATGAAGTCTGCGATTCGCTTCCACGTAGTGGAACCGGCGGTTGACGCCGTCTTTCGGAAGGATGGTCCAGCTGCCGTCCTCTTCCTTCGCATCGCCGCCCATGCAGGTCATGCCGAAGAGCGGATCATCAGCCAGAACGGTCGCCGCCCCGTGGAGATAACCGCAGTAGCCCAAATCAATTTCGCAGGAATAGTACCACGGGCCGCCGTGGTTGGGCTGTTCCAGCCAGGTTTTGCACTGATACAGCGGCTCAAAGCCACCCGATGCTGCGCCGTCGTGTTCCTTGCCGGGGAAGAAGTAGCCGTAGTTGCTTTCCTCGGTACCGGAGTTCAAAAGCGCCCACGAGCTCATGAGCGAGCCGTAGCCCAAGCGCAAAAATTCGAACGGATCTTTTGCCTGATAGAGCGCGTAATCGAGAATCGACCAGCCGCCCATCTGCGCCATATAGCTGAGCGTATACCGCACGTTGTTGCCGCGGTAGTCGCTGCCATACCAATAATACGCCGGTTCCAGCACGCCGCGGCAGGAAACATTCGCCGCATGCTGATTTTCCATGAACGAAACTGCTTTGGCACGTTCGATGTCGGTGTTGAACGGGCTCGGCAGCGATTCGTGCTTCGCCTGCGACAGCGCACGGTTTGCCAGCACATGCGTCGATTCAAAACCGGTGGTGTCAAACGGATATTCCGACCCGAAGATGTCCGCATTTTTCTGCACGAACATAAACACCTTGCGGTCCCACAGACGTTCGAGACGGTCGTGTTCAAACGTTTTTCCTTCCGCCTTCAGCGCGTCCAGAATGCCTTCGATGGCGTATTCGTTGTAAAGACCGGTGCCGAATGCACTCCAGTTGTCAAGTTCCAGCGGAACGGTAAACATCGCCACCGCCGTACGATACGCGCGGATCAAATAGGTTTCCGCCGTCTGCGACAGCGGTGCGTCCGGATGCGCCTTCTTCACGCGGTAGAGGTTGTAGTACATCATAAAGATGTGCGGGTAGTCGTAGATGCGCCAGATGTGAAGATTTCCTTTCACGCCGGGATCACGGCTGTCGCGCAGGGTTTTCCAGTCCGGAATGCCGTAAATCGCGTAGGGATAAGGTTCCTCTTCGGTGCACTGCAAACCGCCCCAGACAAACCGTTCGACGTAGCGGTCCATCGCACGCAGTTCGTCGTCGTTGGGCAGTTCCGCCAATTTGCCCGACAAGAATGCCGGTTTCGAAAGACCCGGATCGTCGCAGGTCACTTCGTAAATGCGCCAGCCTTTGATGTGGTCGTAATTGTCCGGCCCAAGCAGCACGCCGGTTTCGTTGTTCCATTCCGCCAAAAGGCCGTCGTACCACTTCGATTCGTCGCGGACCTGATGGTTTGCGATGAACGACGCACGTTTTTCCAGCAGCGTCTGCAGCGGTTCGGTCACAAAGAAATCCAAACGGGTATGCCAGCCGCGCGCATCGGTGAGCACCAAATCATGTTCACCCAAACGGTCAAAATGAATGGAATACCACCGGCGGTTTCCTTCCTGACGAACCGGATGCAGCACGGTTCCATCGGGCATCGTCAGCGTGGGATTTTCCCATTTCGTTTCAATCATCAGCGACAGCGGATGATCCTGCGGCACCGTCATGCCGGGGAGCACTTCCACATTCACCAGATCGTGCGCCACAAACTGACGGCGGGCATCTTCGTTGTTTTGCGCCCACATCATGCCGAGGGTATACGACGCGGTTTCGCCCGGTGCCAAGGTGACCGAGGTTGCCGCTTCACGCGGTTTTGCTCCGGCGGCAACTGCTTCGCGGCGAATCTCATCCGAATGGAGATAAACGCTAAAGCCATTGCGCTGACGGGCATCGTCCTGCGGATGGTTGTAATACTCCATCGACGTGCCCTTTGTCGGATAGACAATCAGCATCGGACCTTTGCCGTCGCAGCGTTCAAACAACAGATGCGAACCCTGCCCCGCCACGTAATGATGGCCAAGCACTTTGTCGCACGCCGAAACGCCCCAGTCAAAATTGGTGTTGCAGGGGAACGGCAATCCCAAATCGGCAACCGTTACGGTTTCTTCCCCGCAGTTTTTGAGCGTGAAGGCCATTTCGCATTCCTGATCCTGGAGCGTATAGGTGACCGCTGCCGTGACCGGAAAATCTTCTTCTTCCAGCAAAACCGATCCGGTCAGCGTTCTGGCGTTCTGCACAAGAGCCGGCGAAGGATTCGATTTCGCCGTCAAGACTGCTTCCTGCACGCCTTTTGCGGTGCGCAGCGTCAGCAGCAGTTTGCCGAACGCTTCGCCCGGCGTGACAAATTCCGTCTCCGTCTCTCCGCAAACTCCGCTGCCGGGACGAACCGAGGTCAAAACACCGTTTTGCATTTCCAGGCGAAAACCAGCGTCAATGAGTTGATATACAGTATTGGATGTCATAAAGCCAAGGAACCTTTCCGTTATTTACGCACAAACGCCCGTGAAATCACGAGCGTTTGCAGGTAAAAAACAATCAAAAGACAGATTATAATCGAGGTAAATTATTCAGCTGCTTCTTCGGTGGATTCAGCGGAATTTTCCCAGTAGCTGCCGTCAAGTTTCGCTTCGTTGTCTTGCAAAGCTTTCTGCTGAGCAGCAACCAGTTTGTCCAGACCGATGTCGTGGAGGTCTTTCACCATCTGATCGTACAGAGCGTCGCATTCTTCATCGGTTTCAGCCATGATGCACAGGCACCAGTCGGTGAGCAGTTTGTCTTTGACATCCTGCTGGATGGTCGCTTCTTCACTGTCGGAAGCAAATGCGGTGTTCCAAACGGTGGTATCGGTCAGATAAGTTTTAGAAGTTTCTTCGTTGTAGACGCCCATCATCTGGTCAACGGAGAGTTTATCCTTATCCATTTCGTCATAGTTCGGAATGAGGTCCCACATGTTGACGGCTGCAATCGGAGAAGCCCAGCCTTCCGCCGGATTGTCTTTGCGGTTCACCGGCGTATAGCCCGGGTTCGCCATGACGTAGTTCCAGCTGCCGCACTTGCTTTCGAAGTCGCCCCACAGGAACTGGCTGTTGTCCGGATCGCCGTACCAGTAACGGTCGTCAATCTTCGCATTGCCGTCTTCATCGATCACCCAAGCCATGTCTTCACCCTGCGGGCCCATGGAGTTGAATGCGATGGCGAGCGGAGACTGCTGCCAGTTCCAGTAAGTAACGATTTCTTCCGGATGTTCCGCTTTGTCGGTGATGATTACGCGGGTCGTACGGATGTAGTTGTCCGAAATGAGGTTCGGAGTAGCATCGGTTTCTTCCCAGGTGAGTTCCTGCATACGTTTTTCCGGATTGTAATCATCCGAAGTCGACATCCATACCTGATAGCCGCCGGTGTAGTTGTGCCACCAGGTACCGATGTTGCCGGCAACACGTTCGTTGGACATGAACGCCACGGAGGTATCATAGTCTTTGGTCTGGAAGTCCGGGTCAATCAGGCCGTCCTGCCAGAATTTGTTGATGTAATGCGCCACTTCGCGGCCTTCTTCGGTGTCCACCCAGTGGGTGATGGTGCCGTCGTCGTTGAGTTTGTAGATGCCGGTTGCGGTGTTGTAGAAGCCCATGTAAAGCAGCGGGGTTTCATAGAATTCAGCGCCTTCCTGCGAGAAAGCGGTGATGCCGTACACTTTTTCACCGGTTTCGGTGGTCGGGTGGTTGGCAACGATTGCTTTGATGGCTTCGTAATAGGATTCAAAGCTGTTCGGTACGTCCAGACCGGTTTCCTGGAGCCAGTCCCAACGGATCGAGAAGTCACGGCCCATGGCGTCGGTCGTCGAACCAGCTGCGGACG
Organism: uncultured Clostridia bacterium; assembly: GCA_944388265.1. Lineage (GTDB taxonomy): Bacteria > Bacillota > Clostridia > Oscillospirales > Ruminococcaceae > CALXIC01. Next base: position 3,865 of record CALXIC010000144.1, read on the forward strand.
ACAGTTTGTAGAGCGAACCGTCTTCTTCACGGAGCAGGTTGATGTAGTCGCCATACGTTGCATAGATGTCCTGGCCGTATTTGTCGAGATACGGGGTCAGTTCGACTGCGCGGTCCTGTTCGATGAACGCGTTTGCCATCGTATCGGTCAGACCAACGATGACGTCCGGATAGTTATTTGCTGCCAGCATCATGTTCAGACGTTCGGTCGAATCCTGTGCATAGATCTGTTTGGTGATGTCCATGTTGAATTCGTCCAGCATGATCTGATGAACTTCTGCCAGACGTTCATCTTCTTCGGCCTGGTCGGTTGCGTCGTCGTCGCAAGCGTAGTAGGTGATTTTGATGGTTTCTTCCGGCACGGTCCAGCCATACTGGTTGACTTCATCGGTGAGCGCCACTTCCGGAACTTCGGAAGCGTCGGTCACACCGCTGGAACCAGCGGAATCACCCGAAGCACCGCAAGCGGTAAGCGATGCCAACAGGGACACAGCCAAAAGCGAACTCAAGAGACGTTTTTTGTTCATAGTGATTTCTCCTCCTATTTTTTCAACACCGAAAACCGGCGTTCATTGACCCAATCGATTAACCTTTTACAGCACCAATGGAAATACCTTTGACGAAGTATTTCTGGAAGAACGGATAGACACAGACAATCGGAATGGTAACGATCATCGTGGTAGCGGCACGCATGGACGTAGTCGAAATACGGGAAGCCGCATTCTTCGCCGCCGCGGAGCCTGCCGTCGCATCCTGCATCAGCTTCTTGATCTTATCCGATTCAATCAGGATGTTACGAAGTGAAATCTGCAGGGTATCGTATTCGCCCGACGGGTTGTAAATGAGAACGTCGAACCACGAGTTCCAGTGCCCAACCGCAACCATAACACCGAGTGCTGCAAATACCGGAATACAAAGCGGCATGATAATCTTCACAAAGATGGTGATTTCATTCGCGCCGTCGATACGGGCGGATTCGCTCATCGCTTCCGGCAAACCTTCAATATAAGAAGCGATGATCATCATTTCATAAGCGCTCAAAAGAGTCGGCAGCCAGTACACCGTAAAGGATTCGGTCAGACCGATCTTCATGTACCACAAGTAGATCGGGATCATACCGCCGGACACGTACATAGTGATCAAAAACAGTCTGCGCAGCGGTTTGTGGAACGAGAAGAATTTAACGGTGGTGACATACGCCAGAAAACCGGTCGCAACCAATTTCGTAAGCGTACCGACAACCACACGGGCAACCGACCAGCCGAGTGCGGTATGCTTTCCGCACTCGACAACCACACGGGCAACCGACCAGCCGAGTGCGGAAAGCATACCGCTGGTTTTCAAAATATAGGAGTAGTTGCCGAAGGTAAATATACGGGGCCAGAAATAAAGCCCTCCGCGCTGTGCGTCGATCCCGTCGTTCAAAGAAATCACGAGCTGGTTCCAGAACGGATAGATCATGATAAACGACAGTACCAGCAACAAAACTACGTTGATGACATCGAATACCGTACCGGGGACGGTTCGTTTGATATAACTTGCTTGCTTCATTCTCAGAACCCTCCCTTACATGATCGAGTATTCGGTGTACTTCTTGGCAATCGCGTTGGAAACGAAGACCAAAATCAAACCGATGACCGACTTCATCAAGCCAATCGCGATGGAGAACGAGTAACGACCCATCTGGATACCGTAACGGTACACATAGGTGTCGATGATTTCCCAGTATTCCTGCGTGGTCGACTGACCGAGCAAGAGGTTTTGTTCATAGCCCAGATTGAGGAAGTTCCCGATGTTCAGGATGAACAGCAGCACAATCGTCGGCATGATGCACGGGATGGTGATGTAACGAACCATGCCCCAACGGGAAATGCCGTCCACGGCGCCCGCTTCGTAAAGGCTCTGGTCAATACCCGCAATAGCGGACATGTAAAGGATGGTGCTCCAGCCCAAAGACTTCCAGATCGTCACGCAGGTGATGAGTGCGTAGAAGTATTTGCCGGTGGTCAAAAAGGCGATCGGTTTGTTGATGAGGCCCAAATTCATCAGCACTTCGTTGACCACACCGTCGGAGTTCAAGAGGGTGGTCACGATACTCGCGACTACAACCCACGATACAAAGTACGGCAGATAAGAAATCGTCTGCGTTGCCCGTTTGAAGAGCCCCTGACGAAGTTCGTCCAGCTGCAGCGCCAGAATGATCGGAGCGATAAAGCCAACCGTCATATTCAGCGTACTGATGACCAAGGTGTTGCGGATGATCATCCAGGCATCGCGCGTCTGAAAGAAAGAAATGAAATTCTTAAACCCAACAAAACGATCCAGCGTCAATGCCCGACCAGGCGTGTAGTCAAAGAACGCATAAACAATGCCATAAAGCGGGATCAGGAAAAAGAAGACCCACCATACCAGAAACAACAGCGTCCAAAACCAGAGCTCCTTTTCTCTGCCCAGCTGACGACGCCAAAGAGCGAATTTTTGAGATTTCTCCCTTTGCACAACGATTCCTCCTAGAGATTAAAATGGTTCAAAATCGATGTTCGTACTTCCGTACAAAAATCTTAAATTTTTATTCATTTTATCACATGCTATTCACAATGTCAACGTCAAATCTTTATTTTTCTGCGATTTTTTTTGCACAATATGACAAAACAGGTGTTCAATTTTGACTTGAACACCTGTTAATTTTCACAAACGTTTCTTCGGCATTTCAAATATTGTGATAATACCTAAATCGTTTGTTAATTATTTGTTTAAAATATACGTGAAATTTAAATTACTTTAATTGATTTTTTTACAAAATAATCATCCATTTAGACTTTTTCGATTGGTTTATCCGCCAATTCTTTCTCTTGCGACTCCTGTTTTTGATAATAATCGTCAATCGCCGCCTTCACTGCCTCTTCCGCCAGCACCGAGCAGTGCAGTTTTTGGGGCGGGAGTCCGTCGAGCGCTTCTGCCACCGCCCGATTGGTCAGCGTGAGCGCTTCCTCAATCGGCTTTCCTTTAATCATTTCGGTGGCCATGGAGCTGGACGCAATCGCCGAACCGCAGCCAAAGGTGTTGAATTTCACATCCTCAATCACGCCATCGGTGATTTTCAGATAAATCTTCATGATATCGCCGCATTTGGCGTTGCCCACTTCGCCGACGCCATCCGGGTGTTCCATCTTGCCCAGATTTCTCGGGTTGCGGAAATGATCCATCACTTTTTCACTGTATAGCATTGGTAAGCTCCTTTCTCAAATCAAGTGCGGCCGTGCGCCGCTTTCCAGTTCTTCCCACACCGGAGAAATGCTCCGCAGATAGGAAACCACTTTGGGAATCTCTTGAAGCATGATGTCCACATCTTCCTCCGTCGTTTCTGCACCGAGCGACAGCCGCAGCGACCCATGCGCCACCTCGTGCGGCAGTCCCAGCGCCAAAAGCACATGGCTCGGATCGAGCGACCCGGAGGTACAAGCCGACCCGGACGACGCCGCTATGCCGCGGTCATCCAATAACAAGAGGAGCGATTCCCCTTCAATCCCCTCAAAGCAAACGTTGAGCGTGCCGGATAAACGGGGGGCTTTGCCGCCGTTGATGCGGGTGTGCGGGAGTTTGGAAAGCCCGGCTTCCAGCTTGTCCCGCAGAGCCGCAAGGCGTTTCGTTTCCTGTGGCATCTTCGCCGCTGCATCTTCCAGCGCCACCGCCATGCCGGCAATCGCGGGCAGGTTTTCGGTGCCGGCACGTTTGCTGCGTTCCTGCGCGCCGCCCGCAATCAGCGGACGAAGCGGCACCCCGCGGCGGGCGTACAAAACGCCGACGCCCCGCGGCCCATAGAATTTATGTCCCGAAAGGGAGAGCAGATCCACCGCATCCCGCTCCACGTCGATGGCCAGGTGAGCAGCCGCCTGCACCGCATCGGTGTGGAACAGCACGCCGTGCTCGCGGCAGCAGCGCCCAATCTCCGCAATCGGCTGAATCGTTCCGATTTCATTGTTGGCATACATCACGCTCACCAGCGCCGTATCGGGGCGAATCGCCCGGCAGATGTCCTCTACCGAAACGACGCCGTTTTGATCGACGCCCACCAGCGTCACCTCGAAGCCCTCTTCTTTGAGCTGGTCGAGGGTGTGCAAAATGGCGTGGTGTTCGATCGCGGTCGAAACCAAATGGCGTTTGCCCTTTTTCGCGCCCCAGTAAGCCGCCGAACGCAGCGCCTGGTTGTCCGCCTCACTTCCGCCGGACGTAAAATAGATCTCCGACGGTGCGGCGTTCAGACAAGCGGCAATTTTTCGGCGCGCTTCTTCCAGCACCTCCTTCGCGAGCTGTCCCGGGGTATGCAAACTGGAAGGATTCCCCCAAGATTCTTCCATCACACGCATCATTTCTTCTTTTGCAGCGTGGCTGATTTTGGTCGTTGCTGCATGATCGGCATAAATCATATTGAAACCTTCTTTCGTTCTTAAATCATAGTTATTTAATAGGTTTATACGAAGTATACCATTATATTCCTAGTTTGTCAATAGGAAATTAGAGCTAAAAAATGTCCGGCTCAGTCCGCCGGGCATTTTTCTTCCAATAAATTCGCTTGTTTCACCAAATCCGAAAGCTTCACGCTCGATAAATAGTCGCGAATGACCTCATTGAGTTTGGTCCACATCGGCAGCGTTGCGCAGGATGAAGCGCGCGCGCAGGGTTCGCTTCCCGTCTCCAGACACGCCACCGGAACGAGCGTCCCTTCCGTGAGGGTAAGGATATCCCACACCGTATAGCTGTCCGGATCGCGCGTCAAGCGGTATCCCCCGCCTTTGCCGCGCATGCCGTCCACAAAGCCGGCTTTGACCAGCACCGCAATGATCGCTTCCAAATATTTGATGGAGAGATTCTGTTCCTTGGCCATTTCCTTGAGCGGACGGTATTCCTCCCGCGGCGAACGCGCAAGCTCGATCATCACCCGCAGCGCATACCGACCCTTGGTTGAAACCATCATAGAATTCCCCCTTCTGCATTCTTTTTCTTATAATACCACAAAACCACTGGGTAATTCAAGTCATGAAACAATCCCTTCCCCGTCAAATGCAGGGATAAAGCTTTCCGCGACCGTGCCGCCCTCCTGAATAAAGCCGTTGGTGATGCCGCAAAAGCGCGCATAGCTCACCGCATCGCGGTAATCGAGGGGATCGACCGTCTCCGACAGTTCCGGACAGCCGGGCACTTCGCGCACCGGGGTGTACTGATTCATGAGGCTGAAATACGCCCCCTTGGGTGCATAGCGCTCGGAAACCAGCCGGATCACCGCTTTGGTGTCCTCCACCAGTCCGGGCAGCATCAAATGCCGGATGATGGTGCCGCTTTGCATGATCCCCGCCTCATCAAACACCGCGTTCCCCGTCTGACGCACCATTTCGTCGATCGCAGGAAGGGCGTAGTCGGTATAGTCAGCCGCCCCGGAATAACGTTTCGCGTACGCATTCGAAGCATATTTCAAATCGGGCAAGTAGATGTCAACCAGCCCTTCCAGCGCACGGATGGTTTCGGCACGCTCATATCCGCCGCAGTTTAAAATCACCGGCAGGGAAAGCCCGTCCGCCTTTGCCCGGCGCAGCGCCGAAACAACCATCGGCAAAAAAGGCGTAGGGGAAACCAAATTCAAATTGTTGGCGCCCTTTTCTTTTAATTCCCAAAAGATTTCCACCAAACGCTCCGCCGACAGTGGAAAACCCACGCCGCCCTGCGAAATCTCAAAGTTCT
>CALXIC010000145.1 GCA_944388265.1 uncultured Clostridia bacterium
GTGGATTGGATGGGCTGTTTTTTCGGAGCGAAAACCGCGGGTGCGGCCACTTTTTCGCCGGACGTCATCGCAATCGCGTCGGCAAACAAATCTTCGCCCGAATCTTCCCGTTTGGCCGAAAACAGCAGCAGCGAAACGTCGCCCTCTACGCCGTACTGCTTGGCGAGTTCTTCGAGGGTGCGTCCTTTGCCGATGAGGCTCTGCTCACCGGTCAGCACGGTTGCAATTTCTCCGCCGGGTACTTTTTCCGCGAGATTGCCGGAGCAGAGCAAAAACAAATCGCCCTCCATCAACGCACCGTGCAGCACCCGAGGATCGAGGGTCATGCGCTCATCCAACCCTAAGTACTGTGCGGGAAGCTTCGAAAAGCCGGGCTGCGGTTCGTTGAGCCGGCGGCATTTGCCCTGCCGGACGCAGTAAATGCTGCTGTCGCCCACCCACGAAACGTACAGCTGGTCGCGGTTCATCGTGATGCAAAGGGCGCTGGTTCCGGCATTCTGCAAACCGGCCGTCTCTTTGCGGTGGTTGACCAGACGGTTCATGGCGAGCAAAAGCTGCTCAAATAGTCTGTTTTCAAAGGTGTCACGGCTGGAAAAGGCCCGCTGCGCTTCCGAAAAGCCGTCTGCCGCCGCGCGGCTGAGCGGACCGGCGCCGGCCCCTTCTTCGCTCACCCCATCAAACAGACAAAGGCTCTGCGTGGTTTTGGTGGAAACGCGCGTTTCCCACGGTTCTAAAATGCCGTGATGCCGTGCGGGCAGGGTTTTTCCGGCAAAATAAAAATTATCTTCGTTATTGATCTGTCCGCTGCCGGTATTCGAAAAACAGACCGCCGTAATTTCAAAAGACATTCAGGAAAACTCCTTTGCAGAAGAATGTTGGTACGTTTTGGGGGAATGAAACAATTCCCCATTATTTTTATTATAGCATATCTTTCAAAAAGGGGGCAAGCATTTTGCCGTTTTTTCAGCATTCGAAAAGAAAGAAGCGGCGCATATTTGCGCCGCTTCAAAAGATATTAGGCGGAAAGCGTCCACAAATTTAAGACCTGATCGGAAAATTCATCGTACGCCCAATGGCGGTTGGAACGGGTCAGGCTGTTGCAGTCGTTGACGATGAATTTGCCCTCTTCATCCACGCCGGTAAAGAGGATAAAATGTCCCGAGGTGGTAAACACCCCTTCGCCCATGATGGCGATGATCAAGTGGCCGTCGTTTAATTCCTGCTTCATTTCCTCTTCCGACAGCCCCAGTTCCCACACCTGCAAACCGAGCGTTTGTCCGCCTTCGGAAATCAGCGACCAAAGCGAACCGTTGCCGTCGGTTGCATAGCCGTTGTCGATGGCAAACTGCCGCATGTATTCCGGGGTCAGGGAGGTGTCCTGCTTCAGATAGATGGCTGCCATCGACAGGTTGGTCGGTCCGCAGCCGCTTAAGCCGAAGAGATTTCCGGCATATTCCTGATAGCCCCAGCGTTCGTCCCACTGCATCAAAAGCGGCACGGTGCCGTCCTTTAAGCAATCGGACAGATCAATCGAAAAGGCGGCGTCTTTCCTATAAGGATAGTCCATGACATAAGAACGGGCATCTTCATTGGAAAGGAAGAGTTCTTTCATCCCCGCCGGAAAATCCGCCGACGACAAAGAGTGCCGAAACAAAAACATGCCGTATTGTTCTTCCGCGGTCAGCCCTTCGTAAGGATCTACGTAGACCAGATTCGGTTTCTCCGGTTCCCAAAAAGGAACGTCAATGGATTGGATTTGCCGCACGCACCACACCGCCCCCGCGCAGAGCAGCAAAACCAGCACCAATGCTGCGATGACGTTTCCCCAGAGAATGCGCACTTTTTTCGCTCGTTTTTTGGTCCGTTTTTCCATGCCGCCTACCCGCTTTCTTCTTTTCTACAGTATAGCAAAATTTCGAGGGCGCATCCAGAAAAAAGCGCCTAAAAATTCATGAAGATTTTCTGAAAATTGACCAAATAGGAAAGAATTCGATTTCTGTTTTTGCATTCTTCGACGGAATATGCTACAATGAGAAAAAATGTGCATCCGTGCATAAAGAAAGGTTGTTATTTGATGAGAACAGAATATATGAACCGTCTGGTCGAACAGATCCGCCGGTCGGATTTTGATGCAGTACTGCTCTGCCCGTCGGAAGAGCTTTTGTTTTTTGCCGGTTTTTCGCCGATGATGTGCGAACGTTTTCAGGGCCTTTTTGTCAAGGAAGACGGAACGATGTTTTATTTCTGCAACCTTTTGTATGCGGATGAACTTCGTCTCGAACTGCCGGAAGATGTGCCGGTGTACCCCTGGTTTGACGGCGACTACATGACCGATGTGATGCGGGACGTGCTCGAAAAAGAGGGCCTCTTGGGCAAGGTGATCGGCGTCAACTCGTCGGCACAGGCGTTTAACGTGCTGGAAATCATGGATAAAGTGGACGTCACCTTCCGCAACGCCAAACCGCTTTTGGAAGAAACCCGCGTCGTGAAAAGCCACGAAGAACTGGAAAATCTGCGCCATTCCGCATGGATTGCCGACCAGGTGTTTGAAAAAGCGCTGCACTTCATCAAACCGGGGATGACCGAAGGGGAAATCGGCGACTTTTTGATGCGCGAAATGATCGCGCTGGGCGGCGAAACGCCGGAAAACATCGTCGCCGTCGGCTCCAACGCCAGCTATCCGCACTACAGCGGCAATTCCCGCGTGGTGGGCGAACAGGATCTGGTGCTCATGGACTTCGGCTGCACCTACAACGGCATGTATTCGGATATTTCCCGCACCGTGTTTGTCGGCGATGTGACCGACGAACAGCGCCGCATTTATGAAATTGTCGATGAAGCGAATGCCGCTGCCGAAGCGGCCGCCGTGGAAGGCGCGTGGATTCCGGACATCGACCAGGCGGCGCGCGACGTGCTCGCCAAATACGGCTATGCCGAAACGCTCGTCAACCGCGTGGGACATGGCATCGGCTACATGGTGCACGAAGCACCGGACATCAAAAAATCCGACGAACGCCGTCTGGAACGCGGCATGGCGTTTACCATTGAACCGGGAATTTACATCGGCGGCAAGGTCGGCATGCGCATTGAAGACGTCGTCGTCATCAACGAAAACGGCGAACGCGAAGTCTTGAACAAGGCGCCGCGCGAACTGATTGTCATCCGCTGATTTTTCAACAACAAACGGAAAGGGAGAATTGTATGAAATACCGAATGCCCGCCATGTACGAGGAGTTTCACTGCCTGGGCGGGGACTGTCCGGACAACTGCTGCATTGGCTGGGAAGTTTCCATTGACGAAGAAACCGCCGCGCGTTACCGCGCGCTGGAGGGGCCGCTGGGGGATAAACTCCGGGAAACGATGGTGGAAGCGGATGGCGAAATGCAATTCCCGCTGACCAAAGGAAGCTGTCCGTTTTTGGACGGGGACCGGCTGTGCAGCCTGCACCGCGAGTACGGGGAAGAATTTTTGTGTCGCACCTGCCGGGAATATCCGCGTTTTACCAACGAATACGGAGAACTCATCGAGCGCGGGCTCTCCTTCTCCTGTCCGGAAGCGGCGCAGATGATGCTCAGCAACCCCAAACCGATCACCTTTACCCTCAAAAGCGACGACGAACCGGTCACGAAACCCAACGACATTCCCGCCGAATTGTTTTTGCAGCTTCGTCCGCTGCGTCAGCAGCTGATGGGGATATTGCAGGATCGGTCGATGCCCGTGTGGATGCGCGCGGGGATCTGTCTGAAGCTGGCGCGCAAAGCCCAGGAACGCATCGACCAGCGCCGCATCGGCAGCATTGCCAAATTGCGGGAAAAATATTCCCGTTTGCAGGTGCTGGAAAAGCAAAAGGTGAAACTCCAAAAGAAAGAGGCGGACGGGTTTTCCGTGCGCGTGGCGATGTCCAAACGCATTTTGCAGCTGGAACCGCTGACCGGCCGCTGGACGGGCTTTTGGGAACAGATTCGCCGCAGCCAGAAAATGGAACTGATGCTTCCGCATCACGCCGATATTGAGCATCACGCACTGGCGCAGCTGATTCGTCCCAGAGAATATGAGTACGAACATTTTCTCGTCTACCTGATTTACCGCTACTTTTTGGAAGGCGTGTACGAAGGGGATGTGTACTGGCGGGTGAAATTTGCCGTCTTTTCCCTCTTGGCGGTCGCAGAACTGGATCTGCGCATGATGCAAACGCTGGGCGGCGAACTGCCGCAGGCGGCGCAGGCCGATCTGATGAGCTTGTATTCCAAGGAAATCGAGCATTCGCCCGACAATATGGCGGCGCTGAAAAAGGCGCTGACCGGCAAAGGCAAATTTGGCCGGCACGAACTGATTGCCGCGCTGCGGGACTTGCTGGATGCAGAATAAAGAAGAAAAGAACCCGGACAACGGTCGTTGTCCGGGTTCTTGTTATTTTGGAAGAATGGGTGCTTGGGATGAGGAGTGCCGCCGCACACGCACATAGACGTAGACGGCGGAAAAGACATCCAGACAAAAGAGAACCTGCAATAGCATCAACAGCACGGTTTCTGCGGTGGAAAGAAATCCCGCGCGGTGTGCCTGATACAGCCCGCTTGCACCGTACATGGAAGACCCCACCAGCAGGGAGACGTCGAAGAGAAACAAGAGGGGAATGAGCGGAATCAGCATGATGTTTAGGAGCATGACCAAGAAAAACACCAGTGCATAAACCGGGATGTGGCAAAGCTTTAAGAGCATCGTCCAAAACAGGATCATGCGGGGAGAAGCACCTAACCGCGGCAAAACCCACGCATAAATCAGATTCGGCAGGACGATGCAAAGCCAAAGAATTGGCCACAGTGTCAGTGCAAACGCCGTCAGTCCCTCAAAAGAACAAACGCCAAGATATCCATAGGGCAGCACCAATAAGAGCAGGATGGGAATGCGTTTCATAAAATCCCCCCGAACATTGTTTTTTTCAGCATAACAAATTCGGACGGCATTGTCCATCCTTTTTTGCAAAAAGCACCGTCAATGCATTTTTTTGCGCCAGGTCAGTAAAAAGGCGGAATAGAGGATAACGACGACCGATCCGGCATTGTGCACCAGCGCGCCGATGACGGGTCCCAGCAAGCCGGTCATTGCCAAAATAATGGCGAGGAAATTGAGCCCCATCGAAAAAGTGAGGTTGATTTTGATGGTGGTCATCATCCGTTTGGCGAGGGCAAACAGGTGGGGGAGTTCTTTCACTTCATCGTCCACGAGCGCGATGTCTGCGGCATCGACGGCAATGTCGCTGCCGACGCCGCCCATGGCGATGCCGACCGTCGCTTTTTTGAGCGCAGGCGCATCGTTGATGCCATCGCCGATCATGCAGACCGCCTGATTTTGCGCCTCGAAATGGTCGATCCAGCGCAGCTTGTCCTCCGGCAGGCAACCGGCGTGTACTTCGTCAATGGAAAGTTTTTGCGCGATCGCAGCTGCGGCCTGTTCATGGTCGCCGGTCAGCAGTACCGGCTCCACCCCAAGACGGCGCAGCGCGCGGATGGTGTCGGGGCTTTCGGTGCGCACCGTGTCCGACAGGGCGACAAATCCCGCCGGTTTTTGATCCACGAGCAGGTAGATGATGGTGCACCCCTGTTCCCTATAAGGTGCGGCCTGCGCTTCGAGTGCAGCAACATCGTTCGGCGCATGCGCATAAAGCATCTTGCGGTTGCCCGCCCAAATGGTATGACCGGAAACGATGGCATGGACGCCTTCGCCGGGCATCATGCGAAATTCCTCAGCCGCCGGAAGTGCGTCCGGATGATCGGCGCGGTATCCCGCCGTCACCGCCTTGCCCAGCGGGTGTTCCGAGAGCTGTTCCGCCGCAGCGGCGAGCCGGTAAAGGGTTTCAGAAGAAAAATCCGATGCACTTTCCACAGCGGTTACGGCAGGCGTGCCGTAGGTAAGCGTTCCCGTTTTGTCAAAGGTCACTTTGGAGACCGACGCCAGACGTTCCAGCGCATCCCCCTCCCGCACCAAAAAGCCGTGTTTGGTGGCGTTTCCGATGGCGGCCATCACCGCCGTCGGCGTGGCAAGCACCAACGCACAGGGGCAAAAGACGACCAAAATCGTCACCGCGCGGATGATTTCGCCGGTCACCAGCCAGGTGATGGCGGCGGCGCTCAGCGCGATCACCACAATCCAGGTTGCCCACCGGTCGGCAATGCCCACGATCTTGGCTTTGCTTGCGTCGGCGGACTGTACCAGCCGGATCATCCGCTGAATCGAGCTGTCTTCGCCGACCTTTTGCGCTTTCCGCTCAAAGGCGCCGAACTGGTTGACGGTTCCGCTGGAAACCGTATCGCCCACGGTTTTGTCCACCGGCAGGGATTCGCCCGTCAT
>CALXIC010000146.1 GCA_944388265.1 uncultured Clostridia bacterium
CCCCGCCGGCAGGAACTGCTGCGGTGGATTGTTACAGATTTTGAAATTTGTCCTGCCGATGCGGATGAATCACTTCCCGACGGCATTGCACCCGATGAGGCAGTCAAGCTGCTCTCTGCGCGCAAAGCATGTGTGGTCTCCGCCCTTCATCCAAACGATTGGGTACTGGGTGCCGACACCATCGTTTCGCTTGACGGGATGATTCTTGGCAAACCGCACGATGAAGAAGATGCATTTGCCATGTTATCGGCGCTTTCCGGAAAGACTCATCAGGTTTATACCGGCGTCACCCTACAACAGGGAGATCGCGTTCATTCGTTTTCGGTTTGTTCCGACGTTACCTTTTACCCGTTAAGCGCAGATGAAATTCGATCCTACATTCAGACCGGCGAACCGATGGACAAAGCCGGCGCCTACGGCATTCAGGGATTGGGCTCTTTGCTGGTAGAGCGCATTTCGGGCGATTATTTTAACATCGTGGGACTTCCCATTGCAAGGCTTTTGCGGGAGCTGCGAAACCTCGCTCCTGATCTGTTCGATTAGTTGATTGGAAGCTTTTGCATTTTTGTGCAGGCTATGGTATACTGACAATATCAAACTGCGAAGGGGAATGAATCTTGAAATGGATGATTGCGTCGGATCTGCACGGTTCGGCTTATTACACGAAAAAATTACTGCAATGCATGGAAACAGAAGAACCGGCACGCGTTCTCTTACTGGGCGATTTGCTCTACCACGGTCCGCGTAATGATCTGCCCCGCGAATACGCGCCCAAAGAAGTGCTGGCCATGCTCAATGCGCACAAAGACCGCTTATTCTGTGTACGCGGAAACTGCGAAGCAGAAGTGGACCAGATGGTGCTGGAATTTCCGGTCCTTGCCGATTATGCGCTTTTGGCAGACCCATGCGGCGTCATTTTTGCCACGCACGGACATCACCACAACGAAGCGCAAAAGCCGCCGCTTCGCGCAGGAGATGTGCTGCTGTACGGTCACACCCATGTGCCGATGTGCCATTTGTCGGACGGGATTCTTTGCTTAAATCCCGGATCGGTTTCCATCCCCAAAGAAGGAAGCGAACACGGTTACATGATTTTAGATGATGGAGTATTTATCTGGAAAAATCTGGATCAAGTCGAATATCATCGTTACGATTGGGCGCATCAAACCGGCGATTGCTTTACAGCAAGACCTTGATTGATGATAAACAAATGAAGAGGAACAGCCGATATTGGTGGTTCCTCTTTTTTGTTAGGCCTAAAGGCAAACAAAAAACTGCGGACATCTTCCTGTCCGCAGTTTTTTCTTACCACGTTTTTCCTTCTGAACGACGGCGTTTGTTTTCTTGCTGTGCAGATTTTCGGCGAATGGTTTCATCCCGATGAAGCTTCGTTTTCAGGGAAATATTTTCCGCCACGAACATTTCGTTCAAGCTTTCCACATAATACCCTTTCGGGAGTTTTTGCATCAGCATTGCGATATAGATCTTTCGTGTCCAATAATCCAAATTGGGATAATCATGGCTGGCAAAGCTCACACAGTTCATGACACGGTTATCGGGATTCACAAAATAAACCCCGCTTTCCGTCAGCTGCACTTCAAACACTTCATTTTCCAGATCCACATCTTGGAGTGTATCCAGCGTTGCCTTCCAGCACTGGGTTTCCGCAATCTTTTGAGAACGAAAATAAATCAGTCCCAAATCCAGCGGAATCCCCACCATCAGCGCCAATGCAATCGCCTGAGGTGCACAAAGGATCGTGGCGATAACGCCGACCACACAAACGATCACAAAATAGCCAATGAAACCAGCGACATAAATCGCAATCTGAAGGGCGCCCTTTTCAATGTTATGGTTTAGCAAATCAGCAACCAGTTTTCCAACTGCCGCAAACGCAACCAACAGATAATAAGTATACATAAACGCATTCTGCATAAAATCCACAGCACCGCGTTCACGCTGCCAAAAGACAATCAGCGCAGAAACAATCCATGCATAATTGATGCACTGTATGACAAATTCCCCTTGGTCTAACATATCTCTTTTCAGACCAACATCCGCCAATTTATCAAACACAAAAGAAACAGAACTGCCCCATAAAGAATGAAACAATATCAGCACAATCACCGAAATGGCGAATGGAATCAGACTAAAATAGATCTTCTCCCCCGCCATGCCGATCGTGCACAGATAGTTTCCGGCATTATCCAGAATCCGTTGATTTTTCATTGTTTTTTCGCTCCTATCTGAATCCACATGATGTTTCAGATTTTATTATAATCGGTTTTACTCAATCTGACAAGAATTATGAAGGAAAATTCAGAAAAACATCGAATCAACGCCTTGGGTTACGCTTGACGGCATCCGTCTTCTCCTACCGCTGACGCAATTCAAAAAGCAACGCATCCATGGATGCCACACTTTGCTCATCCAATTGCTGTGCGCTGTAACGCAGCCGCTCATATCCATGAGAGGCATCGTCTTTTCGATCATCCTTCAAATACTTTTCTGTGAGGGTCAAAATGTCGGATACGGTCGCCGAAGGGCGCACCTGCTCTCCATGCAGCGTGAGCCAGCTCATCCACAGCCGAAAGCCAAACCGCACCCGTTCTTCTCCGGAAAGCTTTTGATAACGCCGATATTCGCGTTTCCAGTTCCGAGGAGTCTGCACACTATTTTTACGCCGAAATCCGCGCTCTTCCTGCGTCAGCGTTTCGACGACATCATCGTAATAAGAATGATGACCCACCGCCTGCACACGCTCTTTGGAAGAAAACAGCAATCGATGCAAAAGATCGCATAAAAGTCCAAATTTGTCGCTCAGCCAACTTAAAATCTGACGGCGGTACACGAAAAAGAGGAGTGCCAATCCAAT
>CALXIC010000147.1 GCA_944388265.1 uncultured Clostridia bacterium
GACGTGGTGATCAAGGACGTGGAGGCCTGAGCCTCCCGGGCCACCGAAACCGGCGTTTTGCCTTCATCAAAATAAAGCGTGTCAAATTCCGTCAAAAACGAAGCCGTATCGCACCAGGGCTGTACGCGCACTTCGCCGCGGATTCCCTGCGTGGAAACGATTTGTCCAATTTCCAAAAACGGTTTTTTCATCATCCATTCCCCCCAAACATCAACAAAGGAGAAGTGCAGTACACTTCCCCCTCATTGCGTTCACGTAAATTGTAGCAGTCTGCCGATCAGTCGATTTCGACCGCAATCTTTTCGTCGACTCTGCTTGCACCGGCACGCATAACCGCACGGATTGCTTTGGCAATCCGGCCCTGTTTCCCGATGATCCGGCCCATATCATCCGGAGCGACGTGAAGATGATAAACCACCACGCCCTCTTCGTTGGGCTCATCCACCTGAATTTGTACAGAGTCTTTGTCTTCGACAAGACCTTTTGCAATCGCTTCCAGCAATTCTTTCATAGCGATCCCTCTTATTCAGCGATGGTTTTCAGCAATTTTTTCACGGTATCGGTCGGTTGTGCACCATTCGCCATCCATTTCTGGGCTTTTTCAGTGTCGATTTTGATCACCGACGGTTCTTTGGTCGGATCATAGGTACCGATTTCTTCGATGAATCTGCCGTCTCTCGGATATCTGGAATCAGCAACTACCACGCGGTAGAACGGAGCTTTTTTCGCACCCATGCGACGCAATCTAATCTTAACAGCCATGACTGTCACCTCCTACAATAAATTTCTCTATTTACAACCATATCTGGAAGTAAACCATCCATTACATGGGCAGGCCGCCAGGACCCATCTTGCCCATATTTCCCATGCCGCCCGGCATCATCGGGAACCGGCGGCGCTTTTTCTTGCCGCCACCGCCAAGCTGTTTCATCAGCTTCTGCATGGTTTCAAATTGTTTGAGAAGACGGTTGACGTCTTCTACCTTCATCCCCGACCCGGCAGCAATACGCCGTTTCCGGCTGGGATTGATGATTTTGGGATTGGCACGCTCCTCTTTCGTCATCGATGTGATGAGCGCTTTGGTGCGGTCCATCGCCTTTTCATCAATATCTTCATCCTTGATTTTGTTCATGCCCGGCATCATGCCCAAAAGCTGTTTGATCGGGCCCATCTTCTGAATCTGTTCCATCTGATCCAAAAGATCGTTCATATCAAAGGTGTTTTGCTTGAGTTTATCCACCATTTCGAGTGTTTTGGACTCGTCCATGGTTTCCTGCGCTTTATCAATCAGCGTCAGCACATCGCCCATTCCCAAAATACGGGAAGCCATCCGTTCGGGATGGAACGGTTCCAGATCTTCGATCTTTTCCCCGATACCGGAGAATTTGATCGGCTTGCCGGTAACCGCCAATACGCTCAGCGCCGCGCCGCCGCGGGTATCGCCATCGAGCTTGGTCAAAATGACCCCGCTGATTTCCAGCGCTTCGTTAAAGCTCTTCGCCACGTTGACCGCATCCTGACCGGTCATCGCATCGACAACCAGCAGCGTTTCGTTGACCGTCACAGTCGCCGCAATGTCCTGCAATTCCTTCATGAGCACTTCGTCGATGTGCAGACGGCCGGCGGTATCCAAAATCACCAGATCGTTGCCGTGGTCTTTTGCATAGCTGATGGCCTGTTTGGCGATCTCTACCGGTGAAATCTGTCCGCGTTCGAACACCTCGACCCCGGCCTTTTCGCCGACCACCTTCAACTGCTCAATGGCAGCCGGACGGTAAATGTCACACGCCACCAAAAGCGGACGGTGACCATGTTCTTTGAAGTAACGGCCAAGTTTTGCGGAATGGGTCGTTTTACCGGAACCCTGAAGCCCGCACATCATCACCACGCAAGGCGGTTTGGACGGAAATTCAATGCGCGCATTTTCACTCCCCATCAAAGACACCAATTCGTCTTTGACGATCTTGATGACCTGCTGCGCCGGCGTCAAACTTTCCAGCACATCGGCGCCAACCGCGCGTTCGCTCACCGTCTTGACAAAATCCTTGACCACTTTATAGTTGACATCCGCTTCAAGGAGCGCAATGCGCACTTCCCGCATCGCCAGCTTGATGTCATTTTCATCCAATTTCCCTTTGGATTTCAGCTTTTTGAATACATTGGACAGTTTGTCCGAAAGCCCTTCAAACGCCATGCCGCGTCCTCCCAGTCAATATTAAGTTTCCCGGTCTTCCCTCAGGCGTGTATTGGCCAATTCCATAATCTGTTCGCAGCACGCTTTCTGTTTTGCGCCGCCGTAATGCGCCACAAAGGTATAAAGCTCCTGCGCCTGTCTGGCAATCTCTTCAAACGTCTCCTGATTCCGGCGAAAATTTTGCAGCAGATGAAGTTTTTCCTCCAACTCCAGCAAAAACAACTCGCCCCGCTTGATGCTGTCGCGAACACCCTGCCGGGTGATCTCTTCAATCTCTGCGATCTCTCCCAGAGACAAGTCGTCGTTGTAATAAAGATCCATGAGGTTACGCTGCTTTTCGGTCAGCATTTCGCCGTAAAAATCCAGAAGGATACAAATTTCCAGATTCTTAGCCACCGGCAAACCTCCCTTGCATCAAGTTGTAAAGGCTGTTTCTTTACAACGACTATTCTACCAGATTCCTTTTTTCCTGTCAAGCAATTTTCTTTACATTTTAAATCCCACATAGAAAAAAAGGAGGGGAAAATCCCCTCCTTTTTGTGCAGTGTGCAATTATCCGACCACCGGCGGTTGTTCCTCTTCTGAGGTGTCGCCGCTATCCGGCGGATCAATCGGTTCTTCCGGTGTGGAAGGCGGTTCCGTGGTCGGTTCAGATGCCGGCTCAGAAGACGGTGTCGACGGCTCAGACGATGGCGTCGATTCTTCTTCGCTCTCCGGTTCAGACGATTCTTCCGACACTTCGGAGATATCGGTTTCGATATCCGTCACCTTGCTCACATTGGAAGTCGAGCTGCTGAAAATCTGTGACGTATCAAAATCCTTCTTGTAATATCCGCCTGAAATATATTCCACGCCGCTGTCATCCAGTTCAAACTTCGCCGAAGGATAGCGTTCCGAATCCGCTTTGAAAATACCGGACATGATGTTGTACCAGATCAAAGCCGGGGAATAAACGGTCGAGCTGTCATACGGTTTCGAGGTATCGTCGATATAACCGTACCAAATCGTCGAAACATAATAGGGAGTCAAGCCCACAAAGCTTCTCTGCGAAAGTTCGGTCGTACCGGTTTTGCCGCAAACTTCAATGCCAAGACCTTCCATCGCGGCTTCCGTACCGGTACCGCTGGTGACAACATTGCGCAGCATGCGGTTCATGATATAAGCCGTATCCGCACCCATGATCTGACGGTTTTTCGCCTCGGCTTCAAGCAGCACTTTGCCGGAAGCATCTTCCACACGGGTATAATATTTGGCGTCGGTATGGTGGCCGTTGTTGCCAAAGCAGGTAAACGCAGCGGTAAATTCGTCCAGATAGCACCCGTAGGTATTCGAACCAAGCACCGTCGCATAGCTGTCCTGTCCTTCGTCAATGGTGGTCAGCCCCATCTCGTTTTCCAGCCACTGGAGGGTTTCGGTCACGCCCAGTTCCATCATCAAGTCCACCGGGATGGTGTTGAGCGACTGCGTGAGTGCCTGAATGATCGACACATTGCCGGAATAGTAACGGCCGTAGTTTTGCGGCCATTCCTTTCTGCCGTCGCCGTCCAAATCCAGTTTCGCTTCATCCACGCGGGTCTGCGACCAATAGATGAGATCCTTTTCCAGTGCAGGGGCATAAACCGTAATCGGTTTCATACAAGAACCCATGTTCAGGTTCCCCTGTGTACAGGTGTTGAATCCGAGGTTTACGGTTTTTTCATCACGGCTGCCGACCATCGCCTTGACATAGCCGTTGTAATCGCAGATGACCATCGCCGCATCCGGATGATCTTCCGGAATCCAGCTATTGAAGTTGTAGTCGTCTTCAAACTGTTTTTCCAGTTCGTCCTGCAGTTCCTGATCCATCGAAGAATAGATCTGCAAGCCGCCGCCCATGACTTTATTCAATGCGGTGGAATAATCCCATTCATATTCTTCCTGCAAGTCCGCAACGACTTCCTGAATGATCGCGTCTTCCATCCAGCTGAAGATATCTTCTTCTTCCTCGTCACTGCTGGAAGAATGATCGACGGTTTTGAGTTCTTCTACGCTCACCGCTTCGTCGTGCTCTTCCTGGGTGATATAATTGTATTCGAGCATCTTGTCGAGCACCCAGTCGCGGCGTTCTTTGTTGTCTTCCGGCGCATCGATGGGATTGTATTCGCCCGGCGATTTGGTAATCGCTACCAGCGAAGCCATCTCGACGATCGAAAGCTCGTCCACCGTTTTTCCAAAATAGTATTCAGCGCCCGCTTCGACTCCATAGTTGGAGTTCCCCAGCGTGATATAGTTCATATAGCAGCAGAGGATTTCTTCCTTGGTGTAATTCTTTTCGAGATTCAGCGCCGCCAGAATTTCCTTACACTTTACCGCAGGGGTACGGTTGTAGAAATCCTGATTGATGTTTTTAATCAGCTGCTGTGTAATCGTCGAAGCACCGCCGGTGAAAAATTCTGTTTCCGATCCGGTGACAATCTGTACCGCCATGTTGCCGAATGCCGCAAAGGTACGCAGCCAGTCGACCCCTTCATGCTCGTAGTAGCGTTCGTCTTCGGCGCAGATCATCGCATGCTGCAGCACTTCAGGAATTTCATCCGCTTCCAGCCATTCGCGGCGTCCGTTGGAGGACATGCTGCGCACGACCTCATAATCGCCGGACTCATCCTGCGCATAAAGCTTACTGGTATAAGTGGTTTCCATATTATATAAATCGTAACCCGATTCAGAATCCACATACCGCATCACGAATACCGTCAGCGCCGTCGCGCCGATACAGCCCGCAATGATGCAAATCAAAAGCACCGCCGTGATGACTTTGAATACCGAGCGGATCGTCCAGCCGATTGCCCCAATCGCGGCAGGCTGCTTGCTCTTATGTTTTTTGTGCGCAACAGCGGTTGTCCGTTTACGCATCGGACCTTCTGCAGAAGTGCTGGCCGAGCCGCGAATCACACGCCCATGCGGTTTCGGATCGCGTTTCGTTCCCATAAATTACCTCCTTTGGCCGTCAAACAGCCAATTGATTCCAGAAAAACAGATCGGCGGATGGCATTTTCCCTCCAACCCATATCTTTTTCTAGTATAGCACATTCTATGCCGTTTGTTAACCCCAAACCGCAAAGAATCCGTAAAAGATTGTCGTATAAAACCCGTTTTTCTTTCCCATATTCTTCAAAAAAGGAGAAGGACTATGAAAAGGAAATATCAAATTGCAACTCTTCTAATCGCAGCGCTTGCATTTGGCACGCTGGCCAGCGACGCCATCGTCGGCAACACCGTATCCGCCGTTTCCACCTCGGCGGTGCAAAGCGGCTATCTGCTGAAAGCCTATGACGGCAAACTCGCCGTTTTTGACAGCGCCAATCCCGACCAAGGACCGCTGGAAGTCTACGACGTCTATCTCCAAAACCTCCCGCCCTACGATCAGGAACAACTCACCAACGGGCTTTGGTTTGCAGACGAAGAGTCCCTTTTGAACGCGTTATACGACTTCGAAAGCTAACCCCATCATAGCGGCAAACTGTGAAAAAACTGCGAACAATCCCAAAATATCACAAATTTTCAGAGAATTTTAAGAATTGTCCGCCTGCTGACGGTACGCTTTCGGCGATTTTCCCATCCGTTTCTTGAATGCCTTCGAAAAATGAAGCGGATCGCTGTAGCCAACCAGTGCGGCGATCTCCCCCACCGGAAGGTTGGTCTGTTCGAGCAGCAGCACCCCCTGATTCATGCGGTAATGTTCCAAATAGTTTTTGGGGGATTCCTGCAAATGATGCATAAAAATCCGATAAAGATGGCTGCGGCTGACGCCCACATGCGCGGCGATATCCAAAACGGTGATCGGGGTTTCGTAATAGTCCACCACATAATCGAGCGCCTTTTTCAAATACAGTTCCGATAATTCCTGCGCCGACGGGGGCTTGTTTGCCGCCTCCATGAGCTGCGCCAAAAACAAATACAGATACCCCACCATGCGGGTGTGGTTGTAGCGTTCCTTTCCGGTGGATTGGTAAAGTAACAGCAAAAGATCCCGAAGCTGTTGGCGACAATCGGTGGATATCACCGGCCGTTCGGGCGAAAAATCGGTATGGTTTAAGAGCTGGTGCGCCTCTGCGCCGCCGAATCCGACCCAGTAATACTCCCACGGATCATCGGCATCGGCTTCATAACTGGCCGGCGTATTGGGATAAATGATAAAGGTATCCCCCTCGCCAATCGCATAATCCTGTCCGCCCACTGAAAACGTTCCCTTGCCGGAAAACACATGGTGGATCAAGTAATTGGAACGCACCACCGGCCCCATATGATAACCGCTGGTGCATTTTTGATACCCGCAGTTGTAGACATTCATCAAGACGTTGTCTTCTTTTTGCTGCTGAAAACTGAATTTATAAGGTTCCAACCGCGCGCCTCCTTTTTTGTTCTGAACGCATTATAGCGGATTTTCTGGAAAAATGCAACATTTTTCCATATCGGAAATCAAAAATAAATTGACACAACGCACAAAAAACGATAAAATATAAGAAAGTAATTTGTTTTGTTTGATAACGATCACTAAACAAAAAAGGAGAGATCATCATGTATCCGTTGGACACTTTGAAAGAAATGATCCGTGCCGGTCGTTTTGACTCCGTCTTTTCGACCATTTATGCAAACGATCCCGAAGTTTTAGAAGCCCAGCATCAGCGCTATCTCGAAGCAGTCGATGCCTTTCATGAAATTTTCCCGGACGCCAAAGAAGCACTGCTCTTCTCCGCTCCCGGCAGAACCGAAGTCGGCGGCAACCACACCGACCATCAGCACGGCGCTGTTTTGGCAGCCGCGGTCAACCTCGACGTCATCGCGGTGATGTGCCCGAACGATTCCGGAGTGATCCGTGTGAAATCCAAAGGCTTCCCGATGGATACGGTCGATCTCGCCGTTTTGACCCCGCAGGAGGAAGAACTGGGACATTCCCCGGCGCTGATCCGCGGCGTTGCTGCGCGCATGAAAGAACTGGGCTGCGGCATCGGCGGTTTTGATGCGTACACCACTTCCAACGTCCTCAAAGGCTCGGGGCTTTCCTCTTCGGCCGCGTTTGAAAACCTCATCGGCACCATGCTTAATGCCGTTTACAACGAAAACAAACTGAACGCAGTAGAAATTGCCCAGATCAGCCAGTATGCAGAAGTACATTTCTTCGGCAAAGCCTGTGGTTTGATGGACCAGATGGCAAGCTCGGTGGGCGGTTTCTCCTCGATGGATTTCCGCGATCCGTCCAAACCAGTTATCAAAAAGATCGATTTCGACTTTGCTTCCTGCGGATACTCGCTGTGCATCGTCGACACCAAAGGAAACCACGCCGACCTTACGCCGGAATATGTGGCCGTCCCGGTAGAAATGAAATCGGTTGCCGCACAGTTTGGCAAAGAAGTGCTGCGCGACGTGGATCCGGAAGAATTTTATGCTAAAATCGGCGATCTGCGCGGAAAAGTTTCCGACCGCGCCATCGTCCGCGCCATGCATTTCTTCAACGACAACCAGACCGCTCTGGACGAAGCCAAAGCGCTCCAGGAAGGCGATTTTGAAACCTTCAAAGCGCTGATTCAAGCTTCGGGCAACTCGTCGTTCAAATATCTGCAAAACGTGTTCCCGGCTTCCCATCCGGAAGAACAGGGCTTGAGCGTCGGCTTGGGTGTGAGCGAACGCGTGCTCAAAGGCCGCGGCGTCTGCCGCGTACACGGCGGCGGTTTTGCAGGCACCATTCAGGCATTCGTACCGAATGATCTGGTCGATACCTACCGCGAAACGTTAAACGGCGTATTCGGTGAAGGATCGTGCTACGTTCTGAAGATCCGTCCGCTCGGCGGCATTCAAATCACCGAATAAGCGAATGTCAAAGAAGAAGGAGGAGTCGACATGATTGATACTGCAATTGCCAAACTGGTCGCCTACGGTCTTCAGACGGGACTGGTCCCGCCGGAAGATCAGATCTATGTGACCAACCTGATTTTGGATGTATTAAAACTGGATGACTACAGCGAACCGACGGAAGAAATCGGCGAAGTGGATCTGGAAGGAACCCTCAAAGAACTGCTGGACTTTGCAGTCGAACAGGGCCTTTGCGAAGACAGCGTGGTCTACCGCGATTTGTTCGACACCCGGCTGATGAACTGCCTGATGCCGCGCCCGTCGGAAGTGCAGCGCACCTTCCGTGAAAAATACGAAAAATCTCCGGAAGAGGCAACCGACTACTTCTACAAACTGAGCCAGGACAGCGATTACATCCGCCGTTACCGCATCAAACGCGATTTGAAATGGAAAACGCCCAGCGTGTACGGCGACATCGACATCACCATCAACCTGTCCAAACCGGAAAAGGACCCCAAAGCGATTGCTGCGGCAAAACTCGCCAAGCAGAGCGGTTACCCGAAATGTCTGCTGTGCAAGGAAAATGAAGGGTATGCCGGACGCGTCAACCATCCGGCGCGCGAAAACCACCGCATCATCCCGATCACCATCAACGACAGCCGCTGGGGCTTCCAGTATTCGCCCTACGTCTACTACAACGAACACTGCATCGTTTTCAACGGCGAACACAGCCCGATGAAGATTGAACGCAACACCTTCGTCAAGCTGTTTGATTTCATCAAACTGTTCCCGCATTACTTCATCGGTTCCAACGCCGATTTGCCGATCGTTGGCGGTTCGATTCTCAGCCACGACCATTTCCAGGGCGGACATTACCAATTTGCGATGGCAGACGCCCCGATTGAACAGCACTTCACCGTCAAAGGATTTGAAGATGTGGCAACGGTGATCGTCAAATGGCCGCTTTCGGTCATCCGCATCCGTTCCAAAGACGTCGACCGGCTGATCGAACTGGGTGACAAAATCCTGCAAAAATGGCGCGGCTACACCGACGAAGCAGCTTTCATCTTTGCGGAAACAGACGGCGAACCGCACAACACCATTACGCCGATTGCCCGCAAAGTAGGCGACACGTTTGAGCTGGATTTGGCGCTGCGCAACAACATCACCACCGAAGAATGCCCGCTGGGTGTTTATCATCCGCACGCCAACCTGCACCACATCAAGAAAGAAAACATTGGTCTGATCGAAGTGATGGGGCTTGCTGTTTTGCCGGCACGTCTGAAACAGGAAATGACCAAGTTGGCGGACTTCCTGTTGGAAGGCAAAGACGTCCGCAGCGATGCAGAGCTGGAAAAACATGCGGATTGGGTGGAAGAATTCCTGCCCCGTCATCCGGAGCTGAACCAGGAAAACGTGATGGATATTCTCGAACAGGAAATCGGCAAGGTTTTCGTTCAGGTATTGGAAGATGCCGGCGTTTACAAATGTACGCCGGAAGGA
>CALXIC010000148.1 GCA_944388265.1 uncultured Clostridia bacterium
CATCTCAAACACCTCCCGCGACCAGGTGGTGATCTCGTCGCCGTAGGCGTATTCGATGGTCATGCCCTGAATGCGGGCGACGTGCTTTTTGTTGTCCGCCCCCAGCACATGGCAGCGCACCCCAAAGAGCAGCACCGTGGAATCGGCGCGGACCGTACCGACCAGCTCCTGCCCCCAGATTTCCCGCATCGGGTCCAGGATGTTGCGGCAAAAGGTCTGGCGGGTGTTGCCGATCAGCACGGCGGCGCCCTCCCCGCGCAGCGCCAGGAGTCGTTTGGGAATGACTGCCGCATAGTCCAAAAAGGATTTGCCGCTGCCGGTGGCGCCCACCTTGATGTTCCAGCGGTGATGCGCCTGCTTGAGATACAAAAGCTGTTTATCCGTCCAAGCCATCGGGCAGCCCTCCCAGCAGTTTTGCCGCGCGGCGAAGCCCGTCGCCGGTATCGCCGGACAGCCGGCGCACCTCGGCCTCGAGCTTTTGGATGCGCGCCTTTTGTTCGCGTTCGTCCAACCCCGACAGATCGCCCGAAAGGGCGAGTACCAGCTTGGCGGCCTGCACGTCCCCGGTGATCGCTTTCTGCTACAGGGCCAAAAGCAGCAGCGATTTGTTGTCGATCTGCTCCATCGGCACACCGGATGCAGACAGTACATTCCAATCCTCTGTGTCCGGCGTGAGGCTTAAAATCAGTTTCATCAGCGAGCGCGCATCTCTTTTCCGGCGGCGGGATTCCCCGGAGGCTTTACCGCCTTTACTTGTGATTTCTCGGAGTTCGCTCGGAGTTCGGTCTTTGTTTTTGATCAAATTCTGTTCATTCAACGCTCACCACCACTGGAAAAATTGGAATAAAAAAAGCACCCGAAATTTTTCGGATGCTGGAAGATGTCTCACGGATTTCTCCGTGTTGATGGATGGTTAGGCTCTCACAGCCACGCTTTCGCGTTGGTGGATGGACTTGCCCCGCCCATCCAAAGGGTTTTGAAAGGAGATCCAATAAACATGGCTTTTTGTATGCTTGTTTACAGCTTCATTATATCATAAGATCAGGTGGGCTTTTTAGGGCGATTTTATGAATGGCCCTTCCGACGATCCTTCGCGCCCACCGCTCATCCAGATACTCTCTCTTTTCAATTTCTTCCCATGTCATGCCATCGATGTATTTCATCCGCAGCAGTGTGCGTTCCTTTGGGCTTTCCAGCAGAGACAAAAGTGATTCGATTGCCGACCGATGCTTTGTCAGCTGTATGATTTGTCCGGCAATACGCTCCTCGATCTGTATCATTTTCTCGGTGCCGGTTTCCAGCATCGTCCCGTCTCCAAAGCTTCCCTTTGGAGCATCCGAAAGGATGGGGGTCATCCGCTCGCGTGCCGATCGAATCCGCTCCAGCTCTTCCGCGAGGTGTTCAATCTCCCGGACAAGCCACCGGTACCGTCTAAATTTTTCCAAAACTTCCGTCTCCGTCAACGGCATCACCTCCGAAAATCCAGTTCAAAAACGCATTCATCATTCATCCTCCGCCAGTTTGGCGTGATACCAACCGGTGCATTCATGCGCTTTGGCTGTGAAGCTCGTTTTACCTTCATTCCAGGCATACACCACACCGTTCTCGATCTTTGCAAAGTGCCGCTTGATCCACCCATCGTTTTCGGTATCGCTGACCAGGATGGGGGTGTCGACCAAAATCTTGGACCAGTCGATAGCAGGTTCTACATATTCACTTTTCAAAAAATTTTTCAACAAATCTAGGCACCGATAGCAGCTACGATCACAACACGAAAGTCCAGCCGGAAAAAGGATATATGGCGTCAAGAAGTTTTCACAAAAATTTCCACCCATTATCACTTCGGCGAGTTCATCTGAATATTTTTCACCGTTTGTCATTTTACTTCCTCCACTTCATCCAGTGCACAGTATCCCGTTCCACCTTTGACTATTTCTTTTGCATTGAACGGTTCAGGAACATTGTTAGAGTATGTATCGTCAAAAACCTTGCTCATATACACTTTGTCATATTCGCAAAAACCGTTCCACCATTCAACATCATCGCCAATTGATTTGTGCCATGCTGATATTTTCATCAAAGCCAAATTCGGAAAATTATGTCCATCAACATCAATAAGTCCTATTTTCATGATATTTTCCTCAACTCCTGAATCTTCTCCCGAAATTCGGCGGTGTTGCCGCTTCTGGTGGGCAGCGGTGTTTGGTCAATCGGCTGCCACTTTGCCCAGTCAAACGGTTGTTGCTCCGGCTCTTTTCGAAGGATCACCCGATGCCCTTCCACGCATCCGCGGCGCTTGATAGCGAACAGATACCAAACGGCGCTCCATGCTTTCAACAGATTGGTTTTCATCTTCGTTTGCTTCTCCTTTCTCTTCGTTCGATCCGTTGGTGCACGGATTTGATGTATTCACACTGTTCACGAGCAACGGAAAACCGATTCCGTCGTTCTTCCCGATCCGCCTGACGCTTTGCCAAAAATGCGGCGTATTTCTCGCACGTCCCATGGCAGCCAACGGCCCGATCGGTGCAGCCTTTGCAGGCACAAGTTTCCATGTCTTACTCCTTTTCCTCCGGCAATCCAAACCGCTCTCTGAAATACACCGCCGGCACACGGCCGCGCGCGGTAAAATAGCCGTCTTTTTCCAGTTCCTCGTTGAGTGCGCGGATAATCATCCGGCATTTGCTCTCCTTGAATCCCAAAATCGCCATCAGATCCTGACAATTCAAAAATTCTTTGCCCATACCATCACCTCGTTTCAATTTATTCGGATGCCGGCTTGTTCGATTCATCCCCAGAAAAGAAGGGCTGCGATCAGCCAGTCATCCGTCATGGTTGAAAGCCTCCTTTCGGATTGGATCAAACTCGGCTAACTTTTTGCCATTCAACGACCAATATTCTGTCACGATCCGCGCGGGCTGAGCCGGTGTTCCAGCACCTCGTGCGGATTTTGTTTCAATGACTTCGATCACCTTGGCCGAGTCCACGCCTCGCGGATAACATTGATCCATTCTCACTCACACTCCTTTCTATAAAGCCGTACGCCCAGAAGATCACCTCTGAGATTCAAGCAAAGCCATCGTCTTCTCATACATAAACTTTGCATAGCACCATTCCAGCAGATCAAGCAATCGATTCGCTTGATCTGTTTTGCTTTGTTCAGCTTTTACTGCGACTCTTATGGTCAACAAGGCGCTTTCTGAAAAGCAAAGCATTCCGTCTTTGAAACAGATGTCTTTCTTTTTCTGCGATGTAAGCAATTCCTCTAAAGTCATTTTCATTCACCTCCTTTTTTTAACATTCTCACTTGTTAAAATGTTTAGAACTTCTAAACTTTCTCGGTAAAAAAATAGTCCAGAATGTCCTTCTTTTCGATTTGCAAAAGCTCTGCGCTTTTTGCAATCTCTTCCTGAGAAAAATCAACAATTCCGTTGAGTTTATTGCTCAACGAAGTACACGAAATACCAAGTGCAACAGCAAAAGCCGACTGAACACCATAAATTTCTTTGATTTTTCCCCGGAGCTTCCGGTAGTCAAATGCCATCGTTTCACCTCCTGTTTAGTTTTTCTAAACTTAGTATAATCATCGCTAACCCTTTTGTCAATACCTTTTTTCAATTTTTCTAAACTTTTTTTGAAAAATAATTGACATTTTCTAAACTTTTATTTATAATCAAGAAAAAGAGGTGATTAAATGGAATCCTTTCATAAACGTCTACAGATGGCTATGGACAAAGCTCACATGAGCCAAGTAGAACTTTGCGAAAAAACAAAAATTCCAAAATCGGCTATGAGCCAATATGTATCCGGAAGTTTTCGACCTCGTCAGGTAAGAACGCATCTTATTGCCATGGCACTGAACGTCAGCGAAGCGTGGCTGATGGGATATGACGTCCCGATGGAACGCCCAGAAAATCAGAGTAAGAAAACTCTTCGCTCGATTGATGTCCCAGAAGGAATGATTCCATTTGTCAAAGAAGTTCCCCTAATCGGCGGTGTGGCCTGCGGAGAACCGATTTACCGCGAAGAAGACGAAGGGATTTCCTACCCCGTCCCACAGGGCTGTGACTGCGACTACTGTATGCGCTGCCACGGCGACAGCATGACGGGATCCGGGATCCAGGAGGGCGACATCGTCTATATCAAGCAAATGCCGATGGTGGATAACGGTCAAATGGCCGCCGTGCGTATAGAGAACGAATATACGCTCAAAATCGTGTACTACGACCGGGAAGCGAATCTTATTACCCTCGTAGCAACCAACCCCGCGGTGGCGCCGCTGTCGTACCATGGCGAGCAGCTGGATCAAATTGAGATCATCGGGCAAGCAGTCGGCGTGTATCACGATCTGATCAAGCAAGGAGGTGTATTATGAACTTTATTTATTACCCCGATGAAGCGTCGGTGCGCGCCGTGCTCGGCACCGAAGAACCGCTGCTGCTGCTCGTCTCCTACGACGGCGAAACCGCCATCGTCAGCCACATCGACGAGGCAATGGAGCACCACATCCTGCTGGCCAAAGCAGCCCCACAAACCAACGGTCAATACAAAGAAACCGACATCGACCGCTTTTTCCGCGCGGTTGTCGACAACACCGGCGCGGACTGGACCTTTGTCTGTCCGCGGGATTATCAAGGCATCACCGATCAAACCCATCGCCTGACCACCTTTTACAAAGACGGCTGCCGCTGCCTGTCCGAGGCGCTGGCGGCATTGGGGTATGTGGTGGACATCAACATTCCCAAACGCTACCGCCGTCATTTTGATCTGATGAGCGGCAATGCATGACCGGCCTTTCCGTTCGTGCTCCCATGAAAATAAAAAACACCCGCACACTGGCGGGTGATAAAAAATAACATCTGGAAAGGATCTGAGCTTATGACAAAAAGATTATGGACCATCCTGTTAGCCGGTGCCTGTGTTTTGTCGCTGTCCGCCTGTGCGAACAGCAATCCCGCAGATGACGCCAGCAGCACATCTTCTGCTGTGTCACTTGTATCGACGGAAGAAGCCGCATCCAGCACCGAAGATCTTACCGGGGAAGATCTGCTGAAACAGACCACCAAAGAAGAAT
>CALXIC010000149.1 GCA_944388265.1 uncultured Clostridia bacterium
AGTCTATTGTTCGATCATTGGCGGATTGGTGTCCCGCTTGTTTGATTGGGGGTGCGGCGGCTCGTGCAATACGTAATTTCCTTTCTGGAGGGGATTTTGACCTTCATTTCCCCCTGTCTGCTGCCGATGCTGCCCATTTATCTGTCCTATTTTGCAGGGGGCGGCACCCGCACCCTGCGCAAAACGGTCACCGGCGCGCTCGGCTTCGTGCTGGGGTTTACGGTGGTGTTTGTCGCCATGGGTGCGCTGGCGGGGACGCTGGGCAGCTTTTTGCGGGAATATCAAACGGCGGTAAATATCGTGTCCGGGCTGGTGGTCATCTTTTTCGGGCTCCATTATCTGGGCGTGTTTCAGCTTTCCATTTTTCGGGGCAGTAACCGCACGGTGCATACCCGCGACATGGGATTTTTCTCCGCGTGGCTCTTCGGTGTGATTTTTTCGCTGGGCTGGACACCCTGTGTGAGCGCTTTTCTGGGATCGGCGCTGATGCTCGCATCACAGCAGGGGCATGTCGTCGAGGGGATGCTCATGCTTCTTTGCTATTCCTTAGGGCTTGGCATCTTGTTTGTCCTGAGCGCGATACTCATCGATTCCCTCAAGTCGGCGTTTGATTTTATCAAGCGTCATTATGGGATCATCAACCGGATCTGCGGTATCCTGTTGATTGTCATTGGCGTTTTGATGGCGACCGGTATGATGGGGCGGCTGTTAAATTTGTTGAGCTGAGTGGAGGAAGATTGGATGAAACAGGGAAAAGTGTTGACGATTGTTGCGCTGGTATTTGTGCTGGTGATGGGCGGCGCGTCGCTTCTTTATCATCGTTTGAGCGCAGAGTTTTTACCCGACCAGCTCTCTGCCGGCGAAGAGACGAAAGAGGAAGAGTCCGATTTAACACCGGCTCCGGATTTTACGGCATACGACGCCGAAGGCAATGAAGTGAAGCTGTCGGATTACATCGGGAAACCGCTGGTTCTCAATTTTTGGGCGAGCTGGTGCGGCCCCTGCAAGATGGAAATGCCGCATTTTGAGGATGCTTATCAGGAGCAGGGGGAAGACGTGCAGTTTTTGATGGTCAATATGACCACCAGTTCCCGCGAAACGCTCGAAGCGGCGCAAAGCTATGTGGCGGAGGAGGCGTTTACTTTCCCGGTGCTCTACGACCGCGATTCGGATGCGGCAACGGTCTACGGGGTCTACTCCTTGCCGACCACCTATTTTGTGGATGAAGAGGGAAATCTTACCGCGCGCGCAGCGGGCGCCATCGATGCCGAAACGCTGCAAAAAGGCATCGATTTGATTACCGAATAAAAAAAGAGAGAAGCATTGCTTCTCTCTTTTTTTATTCGCTTTGGGAGGGTGCGGCATCCGATGCCAGCACACCCCGCAGGGTGTCCAGAAAATGTTCCGCCGCCGGGGAAAAGACGGTGTATTTTTTCCAGACCACGTGCAGCCGCACCTGCTGTTTGGGTTCCAGCGGACGGAAACAAAGCCCGCTGTCCGGGGCGATGGAAATCAGCCGGTCCAAACAGACGGCGCACCCCAGCCCTTCTTCCACCCAGATGGAAGCGTTGTAGAGCAGGTTGTAGGTGGCGGCGATATTTAAATCCGCTTCCTCTTTGCCCAGCCAGTGAAAAAACGATTCGTCTGCCAGCGATTGGCGGGACAGGATCAGCGGTTCATTGTGCAGATCCTTCGGCTGGATGCAGGTTTTTTGCGCCAGCGGATGATCCTTTCGCAGCAAAACGCCCCAGGAGTCGGCGGTGGGGAGATCGAGATAGTCGTATTTTTTTAAATCCGCCGGCTCGATCAGCACGCCGAAATCCAAAAGCCCCTGGTCGAGGCGTTCCGCCACTTCTTGTGCATTGCCGCTGTAGAGGTGGTAGCGGATCATCGGATGACAGACCGACAACTCGCGGGCGGCGCGGGCAATCAGGTGCATGGCGCAGGTTTCGCCGGCGCCGATGTACACTTTGCCGCGAATTTGTTCCTCCGTTTCCCGAAATTCCAGTTCGGTTTTTTCCACCAGCGACAGGATTTCACTGGCGCGCCGCCGCAGACGCATTCCTTCTTCGGTCAGCGTGACTTTGCGGTTGCCGCGCACAAAAAGCTGTGTGCCCAGCTCGGTTTCCAGTTCCATCAGCTGGCGGGAAAGCGTGGGCTGTGTAAGATGAAGCGACTGCGCCGCCGCGGAGATGCTTTCCTCCCGCGCAACGGCCAGAAAATAGCGCAACACTCGAAGTTCCATCCAATCCCTCCTGATGGCTTTTATTGTAGTGGCTTTTCCCATGTCTGTCAAGCATGGGAATTTATTGGATATAAGTATTTGATATCTCAGAGCGATTGCTTTATAATAGAAGCAGAAAGGAGTGAGGGTATGGAGTGCAAACCGCTGGACCGTGCGTCGATTTTGCAGAATTTGCAGGATGCGGGCTGTGAGCCGGATGTCATTGAGCGCTTTTTGGTGTTGTGGGATGCGGGAAACACATCCGACCAGCTGCGCCTATTGTCTTGTTACCGCTGCCGTTTGCTGGATAAAATCCATCAGGGGCAGCAGCAGATTGATTGTCTGGATTATTTGATCTATCATTTGAAAAAGTGCGAGGAGCACAAGACAAACGGGTAAGGACTTGTTTTGGTGCTTTGAGGATAGAAGATGAAGGAAGGATTATTGGGGCGGCTGCGCAACGGCGAACCGCTCTCTTTTCAGGAACAGCTGCTTATGATTGTGCAGCTGAGTCTGCCGGCGATTGTTGCGCAGATTTCTTCCATTGTGATGCAGTACATCGACGCGTCAATGGTCGGCCAGCTCGGCGCTTCCGATTCGGCGTCGATCGGGCTGGTGTCGTCCAGTACGTGGCTTTTTAACGGGGTCTGCTCGGCAGTGATCGTGGGCTTTACCGTGCAGGTGGCGCAGAGCATCGGTGCGGGAGAAATCCGTACGGCGCGGCAGCTGATGAAACAGGCGTTTTTTGTCTGTGTGGGATTTACCCTTTGCCTGTCGGCTTTGGGGGTGCTGCTGCATCGGGGGCTGCCGGCGTGGCTCGGCGGCGAGGCTGCTGTTCAAAAACATGCGTCGCAGTATTTTCTGGTATTTGCGCTGGCGCTTCCGGTGGCGCAGCTCAACAGCTTGGCGGGCGGCATGCTGCAAGCGAGCGGCAATATGCGCGTGCCCAGTGCGCTCAATGTGATGATGTGCGCGCTGGATGTGGTTTTTAATGCACTGCTTATTTTTCCGTCGCGGGAAGTCTTTGGCATCCTCGTCCCCGGAGCGGGACTCGGCGTGATGGGGGCGGCGATCGGCACAGCGCTGGCGCAGCTTGTCACGGCATGTCTGATGCTGTGGTTTTTGCTGGTGCGTTCGCCGATGCTTCATCTGCGCCGGGGAGAAGGGTTTTCGTTTTCGAAGGATCATCTGCTGCGAGCGGCGAAGATTGCCATCCCGGTGGGATTTGAACAGGTGATTTTGTGCGGCGCGCAGATTGCGTCCACCAAGATCGTTTCCCCGCTGGGGACGGTATCCATTGCGGCGAATTCCTTTTCGATTACCGCCGAAAGTTTGTGTTATATGCCGGGCTACGGCATCGGTACGGCGGCAACCACCCTCATTGGACAGAGCATTGGTGCGCGCCGGCACGATTTGACCAGACGGCTGGGCTATTTGTGTACCGGTCTGGGGATGACGGTGATGACGCTTTCGGGCATTGTACTGTATTTGGCCGCTCCCACGATGATTGGGCTGCTCAGTCCCGATCCGGCGATTGTTGCGCTCGGCGCACAGGCGCTGCGCATCGAGGCGTTTGCGGAACCGATGTATGCCGCGTCTATCGTCGCCTCGGGGGTCTTTCGCGGTGCCGGGGATACGCTGGTGCCGAGCAGTATGAATTTTCTTTGCATGTGGATCATCCGTCTGCCGCTTGCAGCTTATCTGGCGCCAAGGCTCGGACTGCGCGGCGTATGGATTGCGATGTGCATCGAACTTTGCATTCGCGGCGTGTTGTTTTTGATCCGTCTGCGCGGCAAACGCTGGATGGAAAAATCGCAGACTCCGCGCTCGATTTTAGGGAAATAAGAAAAAGGCGAAAGCAACTGCTTTCGCCTTTTTCTTATTTTTTC
>CALXIC010000150.1 GCA_944388265.1 uncultured Clostridia bacterium
CATCAGCGTATAATCGCGGTCAAGAACCAGCCCTTCGGTGGAAAGCGCCAGCACCGCCTGCTGGTACGCCAATTCTGGCCGGTTGTTTTCCGGGCTTAAATGTCCCAAGACAAAGCGGCTGGTGCCGCTTTTTGCCAAATGGATGAGCTCTTCCGCTGCATCGGTGTTGGACAAATGACCGGAAACGGACGCAATTCGCCGTTTCAAAAAATAAGGGTAGGGACCCATTTGCAGCATGGTTTCTTCGTAGTTGCTTTCCAAAAGCACCGTTTTGCACCCGGCAAGCGCTTCATGCACCGTCTCGGTGACCACACCCAAATCGGTGCAGACCGCGGCCTCCCCATCCGGGAAACACACCCGATAATTTTGACTGTCCACCGCATCGTGCGAAGTGGAGAACGGGCGGATCTGCATGCTGCCCACCCAAAACGGCTTGCCTTCCGTCACCTGCAGCAAATCGGCATCCACCATCTGTTGTTCCAACAGCACCGATGCCGTACCGGCAGACGCATACACCGGTACGCCCAGCTTTTTGCTGATGCGCGAAAGCCCGCGCACGTGATCGGAATGTTCGTGCGTAATCAAAATCACACGGACCGCCTTCATCGGAATCCCGACCAGCGCCAGCTGTGCGCCAAGCGCTCGGCAGCTGATGCCGACATCGACCAATACGCCTTCCTGCTCATTTCCCAAAAAGATACAGTTCCCTTTCGAAGAACTGCACAACGGATACATAATCGACAAGTTCGCCCCTCCAGACAACCCGAAAGGCGGCCGAATGCCAGCCGCCTTCTATTTCTCCTCATGAACTGGCCTTTACACCAGCGCTTCCTCTTCCACCGTCACACATTCGATGTCTGCGCCCAGATTGCGCAGTTTCTGCACAATGCGCTCGTATCCGCGTTCAATGTAGCGGACATTTTCGATTTCGGACACGCCTTCTGCCGCCAGTGCCGCAATCACAACCGCCGCACCTGCGCGCAAATCCACGGCGCGCACCGGAGCGCCGACAAAATGATCGATGCCCTTGATGACCGCAACACGCTCATTCACCGACACGTCCGCACCCATCCGTCGCAGTTCGTCGATGTATTTAAAGCGGCTGTCCCACACGCCTTCGCGCACAATGCTGATCCCGTCCGCCAGGCACAATACCGCGGCAATCTGCGGCTGCATATCGGTCGGAAAACCGGGATGCGGGCGAGTGGTGACATCGGTCGCCTTCAAAACGCCGCAGTAACGCACCCGGATGCTGTCGTCGTATTCCGTGACTTCCACGCCCATCCGGCGCAGTTTGGAGCTGATCGGTTCCATATGTTTGGGGATGACGTTTTTGACCAGCACGTCCCCATGCGTCGCTGCCGCCATAGCCATAAAGGTGCCCGCCTCAATCTGGTCCGGAATGATGGAATATTCCGTCCCGTAGAGGTGATCCACCCCTTTGATCTTGATGATATCGGTGCCGGCGCCCATAATATTCGCGCCCATCGAATTCAAGAAGTTTGCCAAATCGACGATGTGCGGTTCTTTCGCCGCGTTTTCGATAACTGTCAAGCCCTTCGCCTTTACAGCCGCAAGCATGACATTGATGGTAGCGCCCACCGTCACCTTATCGAAATAAATGTGGTCGCCCGACAGTTCTTCCGACGACAGATGCACCACGCCGCGTTCCAGACGATAGCTTGCGCCCAGCGATTCAAATCCCTTCAAGTGCAAATCGATCGGCCGAACGCCAAAATCACATCCGCCCGGCAGCGGGACCTGCGCTTTTCCGAATTTTGCAAGCAGTGCGCCCAAAAAATAATAAGACGCACGCAGGCGGCTCGCATGTTCCGGTGCGACCACCATGGAATGCACATTCGTCGGATCGATGCGCAAAACAGAGGGCTCCACTTCCTCCACCAGTGCGCCCAAGCTTTCCAAAATTTTTGCAATATATTTCACATCGCTGATCGCGGGAATATTCTCAATGACACACGGACTTTCCGCCAGCACCGCAGCCGTCAAAATAGCAACCACCGCATTTTTGGCGCCGCTGATCGAAACTTCACCGGTTAACGGTTTGCCGCCTTGAATGACATATTTTTTCAAACCGATCTCCCCTATCCAAATTTATCGAAAAACGCGTCTATCGAAAGACGCCGAAAAAAATCAAATTTTGTTGTCTTTGCGTGCCGTTTCAGCGCGCAGGCACTTATGTTATATATTATAACACATGTTTTGTTAAATGAAAAGGTTTTGACCGGTTTTTTTCAAAAAAGACTGCTTCCAAACGGAAAGCAGTCTTTTTGTCCAATCAATGGTCGTTTTTAAAAGAATCCCGGAAACGTTCAAAAAATCCCTTGCGCTTCTGGTAATTCTGATCGCCAAGCGTTGCTTCAAACGCACGCAGGGCGTTGGTCTGTTCCTTGTTGAGGTTACGCGGCACTTCCACCGTCACGGTAAAGTACTGGTCGCCCCGTCCGATGCCATTCAACCGCTGCAAGCCTTTGCCTTTCAGACGGAAAGTCGTGCCCGGCTGCGTGCCGGCCGGAATGGTGAATATCACCTTGCCGTCAATCGTCGGCACCAGAATTTCATCCCCGGCAACCGCCTGCAGATAGGTCAGCGGAATGTCGCAGTAAATATCAAACTCTTCGCGGTGGAAGAAGGAATCCGGACGAACCGAAACGGTGACATACAAATCGCCGGAAGGACCGCCGTTGGAACCGGCGTTGCCCTGTCCGCGCTGCTGAATGATCTGACCGTCGTCGATCCCAGCCGGAATATTGATTTCAAATTTCTTGCCGACGCTCTTGCGTCCCGTTCCGCGGCATGCACGGCAGGGATGATCGATCGTCTGTCCGCGGCCGCCGCAGCGCGAACAAGCGCGGGAGGTACGGATCTGTCCCAGCGGGGTGCACTGAGTCACCGTCACCTGCCCGGTGCCGTGACAATCCGGACAGGTTGTCGGCGAAGTGCCCGGTTCGCATCCGCTGCCGTGGCATTCGGTACAGGTTTCCTGCCGGTTGAACTGAATGGTCTTTTTCGCCCCTTTGCAGGCTTCAAAGAAATCAATCGTCAGATTGGTATGGACATCGCTTCCGCGGCGCGGAGCGTTTGGATTGGCGCGGCGGCGCTGTCCGCCAAAGCCGCCGCCAAAGAAAGTATCAAAAATATCCCCGAGATCGCCGAAATCTGCACCGCCAAAACCGGCGCCGCCAAATCCGGAACCGCCCGCTCCATAGCTGGGATCAACGCCGGCATGTCCAAACTGATCGTACCGTGCGCGTTTGTCCGCATCGGAAAGCACCTCATAGGCCTCGTTGATCTCTTTGAAATGTTCTTCGGCTTCTTTATCTCCCGGATGCAGGTCGGGGTGATATTTCCGAGCCAATTTGCGGTAAGCTTTTTTGATCTCGTCTTCCCCGGCGCCTTTTTGCAGGCCAAGGACTTCATAATAGTCTCGTTTTTCCGCCAAGTTGTTTCCCACCTTTTTAGACACGCAACTGCAGCTGAGCCAAGCTCAGCTGCAGTACGATGTGCGATGCTTACTGATTCTGATCGTCCACTTCCGTGAAGTCAGCATCTACGAAATCCGCGCCGCCGTTGGGCTGTGCACCCTGCTGGGTGTTCTGCTGGCCGGCTGCGTTAGCCTGGCTCTGCTGCTGAGCAGCTGCCTGCTGATAGAGTTTTTCGCTGATTGCGTAGAATGCCTGCTGCAATTCTTCCTGTTTTGCTTTGATTGCAGCGGTATCGGTGCCTTTCAGCGCTTCACGCAGAGCGTCGATCTTCGGCTGAACCGA
>CALXIC010000151.1 GCA_944388265.1 uncultured Clostridia bacterium
CGAATGAGGCGGCAATTCGTTGAGCACCACGGCATTGGCGGCAATCTTACAATAGTCGCCGACGGTAAACGGTCCAAGTACCTTGGCGCCGCTGCCGATCATCACATGCTTTCCGATGGTCGGATGCCGCTTGCCGACGTCTTTCCCGGTGCCGCCGAGCGTCACGCCCTGATAAAGCGTGCAGTCGTCGCCCACTTCCGCCGTTTCACCGATGACAATGCCGGTGCCGTGGTCAATGAGCACACCTTTTCCGATCTTTGCCGCCGGATGAATTTCCACACCGGTGCGGAATTTCGCATACTGCGACACCCAACGCGCCAGAAAATACCGGTGGTGACGGTAAAGCCAATGCGAAATCCGGTAAAACAGCAGCGCATGAAATCCGTTGTAGAGAAAAAAGATCTGAAACTTGCTGGTTGCCGCCGGATCTCGGGACTGAAAGGCTTCCAAATCATAACGAATGGTATCAAACATACGAATAACTCCTTTCAAGTGACGGGACGCAAAAAAGAAAACGCCTTCGTCAGAGAGTCCTCCAACGAAGGCGAATCAAATCCGCGGTTCCACTTCCATTTATCACTTAAAGCTGATCGGGTAACGGGGATCAACCGTCGGGCACTACTATTGTTCATGCCCGCTGCTCCCGGAGGCACTTCACCATTCGACTCCCCGCATGGACCTTTCAGCACAAGGGTCCACTCTCTGAGCGGCTTTTAAAGGGCTACTCTTTCCGTTCTGCGCATTTCTTCTTTGCACCCATGATAGCATAGTTTAAAGGAAAATGCAAGCGCGCAAAACCCATCAAATTTTACATGCTCTGGGTGAAAAATTTTGCATTTTTGATGAGATACTCCGCACCGGAATACACCGCCAGCGCCGCGGTGATCCACATGAGCACCTGGCTCACCAGCGTGAGCGAAAACGGCAGTGTGACAAATTCGGCGACCGCCAAACCCAGCAAAATCGCGACGATGGAGACCATCTGCACCGCTGTTTTGACCTTTCCGGATTTTCCGGCAGCGATGACCACCCCTTCGCTCGCCGCAACCAGCCGCAGCGAAGTGACGGCAAATTCACGGGCAATCACGATGATGACCACGACCACCGGGCAAAGTCCCAGCGGAATGAGGGCGATCATGGCAGCCAGCACCAGAATTTTATCCGCCAGCGGGTCCAAAAACTTGCCGAAGGTGGTAATCAAATGATATTTGCGGGCAATTTTGCCGTCCAGGCAGTCGGTAATCGAGGCCGCCGCAAAGGTCAAAAGCGCCCAAAGCGCATGGTAAGGAATGGACTCCACCAACAAGAAGACCAAGAAAACCGGCACCAAAATCATACGGAGTACTGTCAGTTTATTCGGTAAATTCATAAACGGTTCCTTTCTCAGTCGAGCACCTCTTCGCCGACCAGATCGTAATCACACACATCCTGAATGCGTACCTTGACAAAATCGCCCATCGTATGCTGTTTTTGCTTGGAAGTAAAAAAGATTTTTCCGTCAATGTCCGGCGCATCGGCTTCGCTGCGTCCAAAGAAGCATTCCGCCAGCTTGTCCACCCCTTCGAGCACGACCGTCAGTTCTTTGCCGAGTTTTTTGCGGTTGTCGCGTTCCATAATGGTGGCCTGTTCTTCCATGATGATTTCCGCGCGGCGCTCGCGTTCCTCGATCGGCACCTGATCGGGCATAGCCGCGGCAACGGTGCCCTCTTCTTCCGAGTAAGCAAAACAGCCCAAGCGTTCAAATTTCATGTCTTTGACAAAGGTGGCAAGTTCGGCAAACTGCGCTTTGGTTTCACCCGGGAAGCCGGTAATCAGCGTGGTGCGCAGCGTGACGTTCGGGATCTTTGCACGGATTTTGCGGATCAGCGCCTCGGTATCCTTGCGGTTCATCGGACGATTCATCGCATCCAAAATCTCGTCGTTGCAGTGCTGCAGCGGAATATCGAAATAGTTGCAGAGCTTCGGTTCTTCCGCCACCGTATCGATCAGTTCGTCGGTGATCTTATCGGGGTAGTTATAAAGGGTACGAATCCATACAAAGCCCTCGATCTTACAAAGTTCGCGCAGCAGTTCTGCCAATTTGTATTCGCCGTAGAGATCTTCCCCATAGCGGGTGGTGTCTTGTGCCACCAAAATGAGTTCCTTGACGCCTTCTTCTGCCAGCCAGCGCGCTTCTTCCAAAATTTCTTCCATCGGACGGGAACGGAAACGCCCGCGAATGGAGGGAATCGCGCAGTACGAACAGCAGTTGTCGCACCCTTCGGCAATCTTCAGATACGCATAATACGGCAGGGTGGTCAGCACACGGCCTCCGCAGATGGACAGATCTTCTTTCTTGCCGTAGGACTGCACTTTTTCTTTTTGAAGGGTACGGCCGACGATGTCGACAATCTGATCGTTGGAGCCAATCCCGACCACCGCATCGATTTCCGGCATTTCTTCCGCCACCTGTTCGCGGTAACGTTCGGCCAGACATCCGGTAACGATGATGGACTGGATGCGCCCTTCTTCTTTGAGCTTCACAAATTCCAAGATGTTTTCAATGGCTTCTTCCTTCGCAGACTGAATGAAGCCGCAGGTGTTGACGATGACCACGTCACAGTTTCCGGTGTCTCCCACCAGCTGATAACCCGCTTCCTGCAGGCGATGCAGCAGCAGTTCCCCGTCCACCTGATTTTTAGGGCATCCCAGCGATGCCATACTCACTCGTATTGCCACGAATCGTCCTCCTCATTTTCGTATTTCTGAAGCGCATGTTGAATGTCGCTGTAACCAAATCCCTGACGCGCCAGAGCGGCCAGCACCTTGCGGTGTCCGTCCGGTTCCTGTAAGCGGCGCAGGTATTTCTGTTCAATCAACGCTCGAAGCTGCTCTTCTGGCGTCACTTCCACCGCCTCAAGCGCCAGTTCTGCCTGTTCTCTCGAAACGCCGCGGCGCTGCATTTCATAAAGCGCTCGGCGGCGGCTGAATTTTTTTTGAGTGAGCAAAAATTCCGCGAGCTTTGCCGCATAGCGTTCGTCGTCCAAGAGGCCAAGCTCGATCATTTTTGCCACGGTCATTGCCGCCGTCTCTTTCGATACATGGCGGCAAAGTTTATCAAACAGTTCCTTTTCCGCGTAATCGCGCACTTCCAGCAGATGAAACGCATATTCCCGCGCGCGGCGCTCTTCCGCCCGGCGCTTCACCTGCTGCAAAAACTCTTCGTCCACTTCCATCCCCCGGCGCAGGTGGCAGGAGGACAGAATTTCCTCGTCGACGATATACCAATACGCATCATCCACCTCGACGGTGTAGCGCGTTCCCGATTTTCGGGTAATCGACGTGATGCGCATCATTCAAAATCGTCGTCCGACGGTTCAACATCCAAAAACGGCTGTGCCGGCGCACACGCCTCCGGTGCCGCCGCAGGCGCAGGTGCTTCCTCCGCCGCCGGCTTCACTTCTGCCGTTTCCTTGGCGGTCTTCTGCGCCGCATCGAGCGCTTCTTCCTGCTGTGCACGAATCTTTCCGGCGATTTCGTCGCAGAGGGCTTCGTTTTCTTTCAAAAGCTGGCGCACCTTATCGCGTCCCTGTCCGAGACGTTCGCCGTTGTAGGAAAACCACGCGCCGCTCTTTTCGATGATGCCGAGATCCACCGCGAAGTCGAGAATTTCACCGGTGCGACACACCCCTTCGCCATACATGATGTCAAACACCACTTCTTTAAAGGGCGGAGCCACTTTGTTTTTCACGATCTTGCACTTGGTTTTGTTGCCGACGGTTTCTCCGCCGTTTTTGATCGCTTCGCCGCGGCGCACCTCGATGCGCACCGACGAATAGAATTTCAGCGCACGTCCGCCAGGGGTGGTTTCCGGGTTGCCGTCCATGACGCCGATCTTTTCACGCACCTGGTTGATAAAAATTGCCACCGCACCCGACTTGGAAACAACGCCGGTAAGCTTGCGCAGTGCCTGCGACATCAGACGAGCCTGCAGCCCGACATGGCTCGATCCCATTTCGCCGTCAATTTCCGCACGGGTCACCATCGCCGCGACCGAGTCCAGTACGATGACGTCGATGCCGTTGGAACGCACCAGCGCTTCCATGATTTCGAGCGCCTGTTCGCCGGTATCCGGCTGAGACACCCACAGATGATCGATGTCAACACCAAGCGCCTTGGCATACACCGGATCGAGCGCATGTTCCACGTCGATGAAAGCGGCCTGTCCGCCTTCTTTCTGCGCCTGCGCCACAATCTGGAGCGCTACCGTGGTTTTACCGGACGATTCCGGCCCGTAAATTTCGACGATACGGCCGCGCGGCACGCCGCCGATCCCCAGCGCCATATCGAGTCCCAGCGAACCGGTGGAAATGTGATCCACATTCATCGTTTCGGCTTTGCCTAAGAGCATGACCGCCCCTTTGCCAAACTGTTTTTCAATCTGATTGACGGCGGTCTGCACCGCTTTTTGTTTATCTTCTGCACTGACCACAGCCGACGTTTGCGGCTGTTTCGTGGTTTTTGCTTTCGACGCCATTCTTTCCGCCCTTTCTTTTTTTCAGGGGATCTCCCCGTTCGTTTGTCTCAGTATAGCATATTTTTTCGTGCGATGCAATAGAAAATCGAACATTCGTTCTATTCTTTTTCTCCGCATACCACGCGTACAATCCCGGCGAGATCGTTCACCAAACGAATGCGGACAAACCCATTTTTCAGCAACTCCTGCCGTACGGCTTCTTCCTGTCCCTGCCCAATTTCATACGCGAGCATGCCGCCCGGTTTCAGCCGGTCTTTCCAAATTTTCGTGAGCGCGCGGTAAAAATACAGTCCGTCGCCGCCGTCAAACAAAGCGCTTTCCGGTTCAAACGATACTTCGCGCTGTAACGTTTTTCGATCTTCTTCCGACAAATACGGCGGATTGGAGGTAATCAAGTCAAACGCGCCTTCCGAAAAAGACGGGCAAAGCGCATCATCGAGCAACAACTGCACCGCGCTTTGCAGTGCTTTTTGATTTTGTTCCATATAAGAAAAGGCCTTCGGCTCCTTTTCCAGCGCATACACGATTGCTTCTTTGGGAAGATGCGCTGCAAGCGCCATCGCCACACAGCCGGTGCCGCTGCATAAATCCAAAACTCTTGGCGCCGCGCGATCCTTTAAAAACGAAAGCCCGGTTTCCACCAATGTTTCGGTATCGGCGCGGGGAATCAGCACCCCGGGACCCACGATAAACGGCAGTCCGTAAAATTCCCAGTTGCCCAGCAGATACTGTAACGGATATCCGTCGAGCCGGGCAAGCACCCATTCTTCCAACTGCTGCCGCTGATCGGCGGACAGCTCCGGATCGTCCCGCCGCAGCTGCATCTCCGAGCATCCAAGCGCGCCGCACACCAGTTCTTTGGCTTCAAAACGGGCATCGGGGGTGACGGCTTCCAGCCGCTTGGCGGTTTCCCGCAGCAAAACCGAGGCGCGCATCACCAACGATCCTCCTCCAGATTCTCCGGAATGCAGGGACGAAACGCCGCCAGCGCCACTTCAATCTGGCTGTCGTCCGGCTCGCGGGTAGTCAGCCGCTGAATGCGAAGCCCCGGCCAGGAGATGATGCGGGTGCACACATTGTCATAACGTCCCGCCAGACGGATCAGTTCATAGGTAATCCCCACCATCGCAGGCAGCAGCACAATCCGCAGCGCCGTGCGCAAAAGCGGATTGGAAACCGTCACCACACTGAAAAGTAAAATGCCGATGAGCAGCACCAAAAACAAAAAGCTGGTGCCGCAGCGGGGGTGAAAACGGGTCTGTTTTTTGACATTTTCGACCGTCAGCTCCTCGCCCGCTTCAAAGCAGGCGATGGTCTTATGTTCCGCGCCGTGGTATTCAAACGTGCGGCGAATCTCCGGCATTTTGCCGATGAGCGCAAGATAAGTTAAGAAAATCGCCATCTTGATGATCCCTTCCAGCAGGGATTTGACCGGCGCTACCGGAAGCACCAGCCCAAGCGCCCACACCACCAGCGTCGGCAGGAACAAAAAGAGCACCAGCGCCAACACGACGCCCAGCACCCCGCTGACCACCATCAGCCCTTTCATCAGCGCGTCGCCAAACTTTTCCTGCAGCCACTGTTCGAAACGGGAGGGCTCTTCCTCTTCTTCCAAACCCGCTTTCTCCGCCGATTTCATCATGCAGCGATACCCCACCACGAGACTGTCGATCATGTTAAAAATCCCGCGGACAAAGGGCACTTTTTTCAGGCTTCGAAACGGATCTTTTTCCTTTTGCGTCGGCCACACTTCGAGATCAATGCTCTGATCGGGCAGGCGCACCGCCATCGCAGACTGGTGCACACCCCGCATCATGATCCCTTCGATCAGCGCCTGACCGCCGATTTTTGATTTATGAAGCTGCTCATCCTTCGGCATTGAGTGTTCCCCTTTCTTCCGCCGCTGCTTCCTGCATGCGTTCTTCTTCGGTTGCCATCGTCGGAATGCGGACGGTCACCGTTGTCCCGACGCCCAGCTGACTTTCCACCAAAAGTTCTCCATCATGCATGCGCACAATTTCATCTGCAACCGCCAGCCCAATGCCCGAGCCGCGGCGCGTCATATTGGCTTTGAAAAACTTTTCCTTGATGCGCGGCAAATCCTCCGGCGCAATCCCGCAGCCGGTATCGCTTGCACGCACAATGATGTATCCGTCGCGTTCCTTGACGTCCACCATGACGACGCCGCCCTCTTCCGAATATTTGAGCGCATTGTCGATGATGTTGATAAACACCTGTTTGAGGCGGTCGCCGTCCCCCAGCACAAAGGAGACCGCTTCCGGCTCGTTGACCAACAGCGTCTTTTTATCCCGCTTCGCGCGTTCGGTATAGATCATCACGGCATCTTCGAGTTCCGCCAAGAGATCCGT
This sequence comes from uncultured Clostridia bacterium, assembly GCA_944388265.1. Taxonomy (GTDB): domain Bacteria; phylum Bacillota; class Clostridia; order Oscillospirales; family Ruminococcaceae; genus CALXIC01. Next base: position 6,886 of record CALXIC010000151.1, read on the forward strand.
TTTGGTGCGCGCCACCGTCAGCCGTCCATTTTGCAGGCGGGAAAAATCGAGGAGTTCCTCCACCATGCCGGAAAGCCGGTTGGTTTCGCCCAAAATCACATTCATGCCTTTGTTGAGCATCTCGTCATCCCGCATCGACGGTTCCGCCAGCGTTTCACTCCATCCGCGAATCGCGGTCAGCGGGGTGCGCAGTTCATGCGAAACGGACGAAATAAATTCATTTTGCATCTGTTCCGTCTTTTGGAGTTTGTCGGCCATCTCGTTTAACGATTCTGCCAGTTCGCCGATTTCATCCTGAGACACGACCTCCACACGGCTGGAAAAATTGCCCTGTGCAAAGCTGCGGGCAATGTCGTTGATTTGCCGCACCGGATAAACAATGGACCGCAGGAAAAACAGGTTGGAAAGCAAAATCAATGCGAACACCAGCACCGCCGCCGCCACCAGCATCAAATCGTACTGCAAAAGTCTGCGGTCCACCGATTCGAGCGAAATCACATAACGAAGCGCCGTGTACCCACTGCCTTCCAGCGGAATCAGGCGGGTGTATGCCATATAATGCTCGCCGTCTTCCAAATAACCGGTCGACTGTCCGATGCCGGTTTCCGATTTCATTGCCTGTTCAAAATCCTTTTTTTCGGGCGTATCAAACGATATTCCGCCGGACGACAGCAGCACATTTCCCTCTTCATCGAGTGCGGTCAATTCAATCAGCGCGCTGTCCTCAAATTCTTCCACCAAGCTTCGCACATAAGTGGAAAAATTGCCTTCCCAGCCATGCGCTTTTTCCAGCATCCGGGTCTGTGAAATGATCGCCTCATTCTCCAGTTTGGACTCCACTTCATTGTACTGCGTGGTATGGAGCGCTACGGCGGCGACGCCGGCCACCACCAAGATCACCACCAAAATGGTGCACAAAATATTGGTGACCCAGCGATGCATAATGCTCTGGGACCGGGAGAAAAACGCCGGACGTTTGATGGTCCACTTGGGGAATTTTGGTGCAAGCGCTTTCCAATCGGGCAGATGCAAGGAAAAAAGCCGCTGTCGCTCTGGCACAAACGGCTTCGGATTTGCGCGCGTTTGCTTGGGGGTTACTCTTCTTTTTCTTCTTTCCATTTATAACCAAATCCCCAAACAGTCTGGATGTATTTCGGATTGGAGGGCTCGTCCTCCACCTTCATCCGCAGACGCCGGATATTGACGTCCACAATTTTCACATCGCCAAAATAATTGTCGCCCCAGATTTCTTCCAAAATGCGGCTGCGCTCCAGCGCAATGTTGCGGTTGTTGAAAAAGAGCGCCATGATCTGATATTCCACCTGCGTCAGATCCACAAATTTGCCGTTTTTCATCAAGGTACGGCTCTTCGGCGAAAGCACAAACGGACCGGAACGGATGGGATTGGTTTCCCGCACATGGGAGTTGTTCATCTCCACTCGGCGGTAAAGCGCATCCACCCGCGCCACCAGTTCCGACGGGCTGAAGGGTTTCGTGACATAGTCGTCCGCACCCATCATCAAGCTGCCCACTTTGTCCATCTCCTGCGATTTTGCCGTCAGCATGATGATCCCCATCGTACTGCTGCGGTCGCGCAGACGTTTGCATACTTCAAATCCATCGATTCCCGGCATCATAATATCCAATACCGCAATATCAAAATCACCGTTTTGCTCGTCATACACGCGCAGAGCGTCCTCCCCGCAGGAAACGTCCACGACATTATAACCCGAACGCTTCAAGTTGATGACGACAAAATCGCGAATTACTTCTTCGTCTTCACAAACGAGAATTTTTTTCATGATCTCCATCCTTTCGATCTTTCGCAAACCATTCCCGGCTTGCTTCGGCTGCAAGGTTTGATACAAAAAAGCCTATTTGGTATCAGTATAGCATATTTCCAAAACAAATTCCAGCCATTTGTTTCTCTCATCTTACAATCCGTAAAGAATTCATGACAGTCTTTCATAAAACCCGTCCCCACCACATAGGCTGAAAACAAAAAAGGAGGGAAACGATGCGTCGATTTTGTTTGGGGTACCTGGCGCTTTTGCTGGCCGTTTTGCTTTTGCCCGCGCTGCCATTTCTCGTAGACCGGCAAACGCTTCCCTCTTTTGCTTCCAACCCGGCGCCCGCTGCACCGGAATCGGTGGTGGTGAATGGAGAAGAACAAACGCTGACCGAAGCGCTCACCGGAACGCTCGCCGCCTGTGTATCCGAAGGCATGGAGCCGGAAGCGCTCCACGCCTTTGCCGTTTTGCTGCACAGCGATTTTGCTTCGCGTGAAGCAGAAAACCGTCCGTTTTCGGAAGAGCTCTCCTACCTTTCCCCGGCACAGCGGAAAAACCGCTTTTCCGCTGCCTTTTGCGCTCAGCTGGAAGAAGCCGCAATCCTCGCGGCTTCCGAACAGCTATGCATCGACGGCGTTGCCATTCCCGCTCTGTTTCACGCCATTTCCAACGGACACACCGAATCACCCGAAGAGCTGTTCCAAACCGATATCCCCGGATATTCCTCGGTATCCAGCGAGGGGGATTCCTTTGCCGAGGGGTATCGTGAATCCATCACCTATACCAAAGCAGAACTTTCCGCCCTCTTAACCGAAGATTTCCCCAACGCCGACTGTTCCGGCGATCCGGCATCGTGGATTCTTTTGACGGCGCGCACACCGGCGGGATATGTCAAAAGCGCCGAAATCGGCGGCGTTTCGGTCACCGGCATGCAGCTGCGCGAAGCGCTGCATCTAAAAAGCAGCGACCTTTCCCTCGAATGGAGCGAAGACCAGTGCACCATCACCACCTTGGGTCAGGGACACGGTGTGGGGTTCAGCCTTGCGGGTGCCGACTATTTTGCCGCACAGGGACAAAATTACGCGCAAATTTTAGCCCACTATTTCCCCGACTGCACCTTGGAAGCGGTATAAACACCGCCATCCTGCCCATACTCCACAAAAAGGAGGAATCGGGATGCGCACATCCATCGCCTATACCCTCATCGGTGCAGCGGCGGGACTGCTAAACGGTCTGTTCGGAGCCGGAGGAGGCATCATCGTCGTGCCGCTGCTGGAACGGCTGCATCTAAAACCGCAGCAGGCTCACGCAACCTCGCTGGCAATCATCCTGCCGCTGAGTGTTGCAAGCGCCATTTCTTTCTGGATGCAGGGAATCCGGGTGCCGCCGCTCTATTTATTGTGGCTGCTGCCCGCAGGTCTTGCCGGCGCCTGGCTTGGCAGCAAGTGGCTGCCCCGTGTCCGGGGAACACTGCTGCAGCGAATTTTCGGCGTCTTTTTGGTGATTTCCGGCGCACGCCTGATCTGGTTTCGATGACAATTTTACAAATTCTGCTTTTGCTGCTTGCCGGGTTTGTCTCCGGAATTGCTGCCTCCATGGGGCTGGGCGGCGGCTTTGTCCTGCTTTTACTGGTAACCTGGGCGGACACGCTTTCCGCGCGTAGCGGAGGACTATTAAATCTCCTCTTTTTCCTGCCGGTTGCCGCCTTTTCCATCTGGCGCCACCATCAGCACGGCTTGATTGTCCGTCCGGTCGTCAAACCGGCCGCATGGGGCGGGCTTTTGGGCATTCTCTGCGGTTTTTTCTTAGCGCCGCTCCTGCCCGAGGCATTCTTCACCAAAGGATTTGGCTTTTTATCCCTTGCATTGGGTGTCAAAGAACTCTTTTTTCAAAAACAGCAGCCGCCCAAGGCCGAATCCCCAAAATAAAAAATCCTCAAGACGCAAAAAAGCTCCGGCAATGCCGGAGCTTTTTTTCTCATACTTATTCGCTGAAACCGGATTCTACCAATTTCACCAATCCGTCAACCGCTTCCTGTTCATCCGAACCGTCCGCAATAATTTTAATGGACGTTCCGCCGACGATACCAAGAGAAAGGACACCCAAAAGGCTCTTTGCATTCACGCGGCGTTCTTCTTTTTCCACCCAAATCGAAGCCTTATATTCGTTTGCTTTCTGAATAAAAAAGGTAGCCGGACGAGCGTGTAAACCAACCTTATTCTGCACTTCGACATCTTTCACGTACATCTTTTCAGTCTCTCCTTCATTCATGATCCAAGTAACGAAACATACAAAAATATCGTCGCTGAACCGCGTTTGTAGCTTATATGGATATTATAGCACAGAAATAATACCCGTCAAGCACTTGAATTTTTTTTGGTTGCTTTTCCAGTTTCAAGCAAATGAAGCCAAATTCCTTTGTGGATTTTTTCTATAAATTTCTGTGGAGTTTTGTCAACATGCCGGAAGTTTTCCACATTTTCATGGTTTCTTCTCAGTTTCTTGATATTTTTCAAATAAATCCGGCCGTTTTTGACGTGTGCGCTCCAGCGCCTGTTCATGCCGCCAGGCAGATATGTTTGCGTGGTGTCCGCTTAACAGCACATCGGGCACCCTTCTGCCGTTCCATTCCACCGGACGGGTGTACTGCGGATATTCCAACAAGCCGGAAAAGTGGCTTTCCTCTTCAAAACAAATCGCATCCGAAAGCGCGCCGGGAAGCAGACGGGTGATGCAGTCCGCCAGCACCAGCGCCGGCAGCTCCCCGCCTGTGAGGACATAATCCCCGATGGAAAGCTCTTCATCGACATCCTGTTCCAGGACGCGTTCGTCCACCCCTTCGTAATGCCCGCAAAGCAGCACCAGATGCTTCATGTGACTGAGTTCCAGCGCCTTCTGCTGGGTCAGCGTCTTTCCCTGCGGCGACAGATAAATGACATAGGGGCGCTCTTCGCAGCCTTTGCTCACCGCCTGAATCGCGCGGTCAATCGGTTCGGCCTGCATGACCATCCCCATTCCGCCGCCGTAAGGGGCGTCGTCCACGCGGTTGTGCTTATCGAGCGTATAGTCGCGGATATTGTGGCAACCAAACGTCACAATCCCTTTGGCAGCCGCCCGGCCGACAATACTTTCGGAAAGCACCCGTTCACACATTTCGGGAAAGAGCGTTAAAATATCAATCCGCATTCGGCGCATCCTCCGCAGTGGCTTCTTCTTCCTCAAAGAGACCGGGAATCGGCGAAATGGTCATCCGTTCCCCTTCCACGTCCGTTTCTTTCACGATCAGCGGAACCGCCGGAATCATCGTGACCTTGCCGTTTTTCGCTGTGATGTGGTAGACATCGTTGGCGCCCGTCTGCGTCACCGACGTCAGCTTGCCGTATTCTTTGCCGCTGTCGGCGTCCACCACCGTCATACCGATCAAATCCTCGATAAAATAGGTGCCTTCTTCCAATTTGACATCATTTCTGTCCATATATAAAATGCGATTTCGCAGGGTACGCGCCGCTTCCACCGTATCAACGCCCTGCAATTTCAGCACCACGACATTC
>CALXIC010000152.1 GCA_944388265.1 uncultured Clostridia bacterium
CCTTCGAGGAAAACCGCGCCCGATTGGAAAACGACCGGCGCTTTTTGCATGCGCTTCTTCGTTCCTTTACGCAGAAATTTGAACTCTTCACCGCGATTCATTCCGAATCGGAAACGGTGGAGGAAAAAATGCTCTTTTATCTGTCGCAGATGTGCCCCAATCAGGAATTCAAAGGGGTGGAAACCGCGGCGTTTCAGCTGGGCTGCAGCCGTCGTCAGCTGCAGCGGGTGCTCCAAGACTTGTGCGCACAGCGAAAAATCAAAAAACTCGGCAAGGGATGGTATCGGTTAAAGACAAAGTGTTGACGCGGATGATATAAACTGCATGGAAAGGATGAGATCAATGAAACGGCTGGCATATGTTCCGGTACTGTTGTTGAGCCTTGGTTTAAATGTCTGGTATGGGCTGCCTTTTTTGTTTCCCGATTTGGATTACGGCGACTGGGCTTTGTGGGTGTTGGTTCTTTTGTATTTGTGCAGTGTGGCAAGCTTCATAGTGTTGGCGCGAAACCCGGATGGCGGCTATGCGCTGATGGCTTTGGCGCTTGCGGCAAAAGTGCTGTTGATTCCTTGGTTTGCGGTAAACTTCCTGTTTGGCGTGCTGCTGTTTTTGGGCGGTTTTATCATACCGCTGAATTGGTTTGGACTTCCGGGTGTGGTGTTAGCAGATTTATTGATGCTCATCCTCACATCGCTGTACGGCAGCGTCGGGATTTATCGGTTCTTTTCCGGGCATCGGATGCGTTATGCGCCGCTTTGGATTGCACTGGAGTGGCTGTATGTCTTGGATCTCGTGTCCGCGGTGGTGGCGTTTGTTCTGGCCAGTCAGCAAATAAAGCGGGAAAAAACATTCAATCAAGCGGATCTGCCGAAAAGGAGTGTACGATGAAAAAATTGGGAATGTTTGCTTTCCTCGTTTCTGGTATCCTGCTTGTAAGTACCGGATGTGCCGGCGGGGAAGAGGAAGCGTGGAAGGAAGCCCGCGAGGTGCTGGGCATTTCGGAGGTGGGCGGCACTGTGATTTCCGACGAGGACAGTCACGGCGGCTTTCACGGAGACGGCACTTCCCTGCTGACGGTGGCATTTTCGGATACATCGTTTTTGGAAGCGGTGGAGTCCTCCGAAGAATGGAAGGCGCTGCCCGCCGATCAAACGGTGCAGGCACTGCTCTATGGCATTTCCTGGGAGGACGGACAAATCGGCCCGTATCTGACCGATGAGGAGGGGAATGCCCTCATCCCTGCGGTTCAAGAGGGGTATTATTGGTTGAAAGATCGGCAAACCACTGAAGAAGCCAATGGCGTGGCGCTTTTAGACCGCCCTTCCATCAACTGCACCGTGGCGGTGTATGACAAAAAGACCAACGAACTTTATTATGCGACACTCGATACCTGAGAAAAGAAAAAACGGAGCAAATGCTCCGTTTTTTCTTTTGCATTAAAATGCCGCTTCCACCAGTTCTTTGGTGTAATCAGACGTTGGATGGAAGAGGATGTCGTCCGGCGTCCCTTCTTCGACGATGCGGCCGTCGTGCATCACCAGTACCCGGTCGCAGAAGAACTGCACGAGCGCAAGGTTGTGACAGATAAAGAGATAGGATAAATGCCGTTCTTTCTGCAAACGGCGAAGCAGCGACAGGATTTGCTGCTGGACGGTGGCGTCTAAGGCGCTGGTGGCTTCGTCGCAGATTAACATGGCCGGGTCACCCGCCAGCGCACGGGCGATGGCGGCGCGCTGGCATTCGCCGCCGCTGACTTCGTGCGGATAGCGGCGGGCAAATGCTTCCGACAGCCCGCAGTCGGCAAGGAGTCTGGTGACCCGCCTTTGGGTTTCCGCTTTGGAGCAGCCCGAAAGCCTCAAGCTTTCGCCGATGCCGTCGCCCAGCGTGCGGCGGGGATCAAAGGAGGCCGCCGGATGCTGAAAGACCATCTGCATTGACCGGTAAACGGGGCGCAGCGCTTTTCCTTTCAGGCGGGTGATGTCGGCGCCGTCGAGGAGAATGGTGCCGCCGGTGGGGTCGATGCGCCGGGTGATGAGCCGCGCCAGCGTGCTTTTGCCGCTGCCCGATTCGCCGACGATGCCCAGTGTTTCGCCGCAGCAAAGGGAAAAGCTTATCCCTTGAACGGCGGTTAGGGTGCCGCTTTTTTTCTGTTCAAAGGTTTTGGTCAGGTGTTGTACCGAGAGATAGGGTTTCATGGTTTTCTCCGAAGAATGGGCGCCGCTTGAAGAAGCGCCTTGGTGTCATCCGATTGAGGGGATTCGAGCACATCAGCTGCCGGGCCGTATTCCACCGCGCGCCCGTCTTTCAGTACCAACAGGGTGTCCGCCGCGGCGCGCACCACGCCAAGATCGTGCGTCACCAGTAAAACGGCGGTTTGTTGTTCGTCCCGAATCTGTAAAAGCTGACGCAGCACCTGCCGGGCGGCGGTGACATCCAGCGCGCTGGTGGGTTCGTCCGCCAGCAGGATGGGCGGATGCAGCAGCATGGAAAGCGCGATGCCCACCCGCTGATTCATGCCGCCGGAGAGTTCAAACGGGTAGCTGTTCCAGATGCGCGCGGCATCCGGAAAGCGCAGGAGATCAAAAAGTTTGAGTGCTTCCTGTTTGGCTTTTGCACGGGTGCAGCGGCGGTGTGCGGCGATGGTTTCGTACAGTTGACTGCCGACCGTGCGCACCGGGCAGAGCGCTTCTTCGGTGTGCTGAAAGATCATTCCGATCTGTTCGCCGCGGATGCGGCGAAGTTCCCTGGGAGAGCAGTCTTTGAGGTTTTGCCCGCGAAAGAAGATGTTTCCCGTGACCGTCGCGCGCTCTTTTGGCAAAAGCCCCAAAATGGCGCGCAGCAAGGTGCTTTTGCCGCTGCCCGATTCCCCCGCGATGGCCAACATTTCGCCCGCATGCAGGGTGAGGCTAATGTCATCAACAACCGGTTCTCCTTCCATAAAAATGGATACCGACTGCAATCGAAGCAATTCTTCGTTCATAGATTCTCCTTTGCTTTATTGGCCGCTGGGGGCAAGATCGGCGGTGATTTCGTAGTAATCGGTGGGATGTGCCACAAGTCCGGTGACAGTGGAAGAATTAATCATGCTCATCTGCAAATGGGAGCAAAAGACAAAAGCGTGATCTTCGAGTAAGATGTTTTGCATCCGCACCGCGAGTGCAGAGCGCTCCTCATCATCAAATGTTTGGGAAAGCTCGGCGGCGAGCTCCTCCAATTCCTGATTTTCGTACTGTCCGTTGTTGGCGGCGGAGGACGATAGGCAGTGGGTGGTAAAAAAGTATTCGGCGTCGCCGGTGGGTGCGGTGACCATGGCGCTGGCGTAAACGTCCCACGCATCCGAATCGGTGCGGATGCTGTTGTGGTTGGCGGTGCTGTTGATTTCGATGGCAAAGCCCAGCTCTTGCAGCGATGCCTGCGCTGATTCCGCTAAGAGCGGCAGTTCCTGCCGGCTGGGATAGGTGAGCCAACGCAGGGTGAGGGTGTTCCCGTCCTTTTCCCGGATGCCGTCGCCGTCGGTGTCGATCCATCCGGCGTCTTCTAGGAGTTGTTTGGCGCCTTCTGGGTCGTAGGTTTCGGCGGTGATGTCCTTCCCAAAGGAAAAATAATCGGGGAACGGCCCTTTTGCCGGATAACCGTTGCCGCCAAGGAGCGTGTCGACAAAACCCTCTTTGTCGATGCCCATGGCGAAGGCTTTGCGCACCGCATCGTCCTTTAAAAGGTCGCTTTCAACATTCATCTGTACAAAAAAGGTGCGGCTGGTGGCACAGCTCGAGAAGGTGTATTCATCGTTTTGAAAGAGGGGATAACTCGCATAGGGGATGCCGTATGCCGCGTCGATGTCCCCCGCCTGCAAGGCAAGGGTTAAGGTATCGCCGTCGGTGATGGTGCGCACCAACACGCGGTCGTATCCCGGTTCGCCGTCCCAGTACCGGTCGTTTTTCAAAAGTTCCAGCCGTTCGCCCGTTTCCAGCGAAACGGCGCGGTACGGCCCGGTGCCGGTGACGATGCCGTCGTCGGTGATACCGGCATCCAGATCGATGATGCAGGTATAGGGATCGCAGAGCGCGTGCAGGAAAAGAGGTCTGGGCTGCTTCGTTTTGATGGTGACGGTCTGTCCGCTTGCTTTGATGGAAGCGATCATCAAATCGTTTGCGGCGCGGTCGTGTACGGCGATTAAATGTTCGAGGCATTCTTTCACGGCTTCGCCGTCGAGTGTTCGGCCGTTTGAAAAGGTGATCCCCTCTTTTAAAGTGATGATCCAAGTGCAGTCGTCGGGCTGTTCGAAGGATGAGGCAAGCCAGGGGGTAATTTCCATCGAATCGGAGTAGCGAAAAAGCGTTTCCCCCACGCCGTAGCGGATGCACGCCCAGCCGGAATAGGCGTTGTGGG
>CALXIC010000153.1 GCA_944388265.1 uncultured Clostridia bacterium
GCCACCTGCTGTTCGCCGAGAAAGAGCGCTTCCATCTTCGCGGTGGGGAACACGTGCAGCACGCGGCGGTCCTCTTCATCGGGGCGGCGTTCGATGTAGCCGTGCTTTTCCAGGCAGGAAAGGTGGCGGCAGACGTTCGATTTGTCGGTGCAGATGTGCCGCGCCAGCTGTTCCTGGGAAAAACCCGGATTGGCGCACACGGCCAGCACATAGGGGTGATACCATCCGCCCAGCTCTTCATTGGGCAGGCGTTCGTTGCGGTACACCGCCTGCGCACGGCTGAGCATGTTGATTTTGCGCATCATCATGGACATGGTGCATCCTCCCAATCGTTGCAAATAAAACTGTTTTATTTGCAACTATTATACGCGTCAAAAGGGCGCGCTGTCAAGAAAAATAAAAGCCTGCAAACCCCCGAAAAACGGGCGTTTGCAGGCCAAAACAGCAGGATTAGATGCCGACATCTGCGCCGTCGAGCACAAAGACCGGGATGGAGTCGATGGGGGCGTCCACCGTGTAGGTTTTGCCGCCTTCATACACTTTGCCGTCGCGGGTATCGCGCCAGCTGCCGGCCGGGAGATAGACGTCCCGTTTGCGCTGGTTTTCATACAGCACCGGGCAGACCAAGACACTCGGCCCAAAGTGGAATTCGTCGGACACTTCCCAGCAGGCGGGATCGTCTGGATGATCGTAGAAGAGCGGACGCATGACGGGCGAGCCCTTTTCGTGCGCATCCTGCATCAGGGTGCGGATGTAAGGGCGCATCTGTTCGCGCAGGCGGATGTATTTGGTCATGATGGCTTCGGCTTCTTCGCCGTAGCTCCAGATTTCGTTTTCCGCGCCGGACATCATTTTGCCGCCGCCGTGGTTGGAGAGCGGTTTCATAAACGGTTCGCGCACGCCGTGCAGACGCATGACCGGGCAGAATGCGCCGAATTCAAACCAGCGCAGCAGCACTTCTTTGAAATGGTCGTCGTAGATGTTGCCGCCGTGGAAGCCGCCGATGTCGGTGGTCCACCACGGAATGCCGGCGATGCCCATGTTGAGCCCTGCCGCCAGCTGGTTGCGCAGCGCCTTAAACGAGGAGTCGATGTCCCCCGACCAGACGAGCGCGCCGTATTTCTGCGAACCCGCCCATGCACAGCGCAGCAGGTTTAAGATGTTTTGCTGGCCTTCGGCTTCCTGCCCTTCGTACGCCATTTTGGCGTAGAGTTTGGGGTAGATATTGCCGACTTCCAGATCGGAACCCATGAAGTAGCGGTAATGATTGAATTCGTAGGCGGTGACTTCCGGTTCGGCTTCATCCAGCCAGAAGATCTGGATGCCGTCGTCGTAGTAATTTTTCTTCATGCGTTCCCACACAAAGGCGCGGCATTCGGGGTTCGTCACATCGATGAAGCAGGCGTTGCCGAGCTGGCCGAGGCGTTTGCCGTGTTCCGAGCGCATCAAGAGGCCGCGGTCGAGCATTTCGGGATAGTTTTCGCTCTGTCCGTCCACCGTCGGCCAGATGGAAACCATCAGTTTCATGCCCATTTTGTCGAGTTCTTCGACCATGGCTTTCGGATCGGGCCAGTATTCGGGGTCAAATTTCCAGTCGCCTTCGTGCGGCCAGTGGAAGAAGTCCGCAACGATGACGTCCACCGGAATCTTGCGTTCGTAGTAGCCGCGCGCCACTTCCAGCAGCTGTTCCTGCGTCCAGTAGCGCAGTTTGCACTGCCAGAAGCCCATGCCGTATTCCGGCATCATCGGCACCTTGCCGGTCGCGTCGGCGTAAGCTTCTTCGATTTCGGCCGGGCTGTCGCCCACCACGATCCAGTAATCGAGCTGTTTGGTGGATTCCGCCACCCATTCGGTCAGGTTTTTGCCGAAGGTGACTTTGCCGATGGCGGGGTTGTTCCACAAAAAGCCGTAGCCCTTATTCGAGAGATAAAACGGCACCGACGCCTGGGAGTTGCGCTGCGCCAGTTCGAGGATGCAGCCTTTGAGTTCGAGGTCGGGCTGCTGATACTGCCCCATGCCGTAAATTTTTTCGCCCGGATTCGCTTCAAAGCGCATGGTGAGCTTGTATTCGTCGCAGCCGGCGTGCGGGGTGAAGGTGCGCGGGCTGATTTCCAGCGAAGAATTGAATTCTTCGACGATATCGTCGCGGCGGTTGCGGTAGTATTCTTCGAGGATTTTTTCTCCCTTTTGGTTGTAAAACCGCATCATGCCGTTTTCCATGATTTTGCAGGTGATGTTGCCGTTTTGAATGCTGCCGGTTTTGCCGTCGGTTTCAATCGATACGGCGGTTTCTTTCGCGGGGAGAAGCGCCGAGCAGTCGTCGTCGGTGCGGAAGGCGGCGCATTCCGTTGCGCGCACCCGCAGTGCGTTGGTTCCCCACGGCTCGATACAGAGCAATTCTTTATCGTAGCGGCGGTAAAGTTTTTGTTCCTTTTGGTAAATCATTTGAATTCCTCCGTTCCAGAGCAACTGTAAAAAAGCTCTCCACCTCGCAGTGTAGCAAGTGTATTTTTGAAAGTCAAGGAAATTTTACCACTTTTTTAAAAGGAACCGGTACCTTTTTTGGAGGATGTTGCTATGGGCCAAATGGCTGGATGTGCGTTTTTTCTTGTTTGCTTTGAAAAACTATGGTATCATAACAGTATTACGGGGTGAGAAAGGAGTATTCTGGTTGAACGAATCCGTTTTGCTCATTGGGAGCGTCATCTTTATCTGCATTGTGATGAAAAAATACATCGACAAAATTCCCATTCCTTCGCTGATCATCTTCATCGCGCTGGGGATGCTGTTTGGAGAAAACGGCATTTTTCGCATCGTCTTTAACGATTATGCGGTGGTCAATCTCATCTGTTCGGTCAGCTTGATTTTCATCATGTTTTTCGGCGGATTCGGCACCAACATCCGGCGGGCAAAACCCGTCGCGGCGCAGGCGGTGGTGCTGTCCACTTTGGGCGTCATCGGGACGGCGTTTTTGGTGGCGCTGTTTGCCAAAACCGTGCTGCATCTCTCGTGGCTGGAGAGTTTATTGATCGGATCGGTCATCTCCTCCACCGACGCGGCTTCGGTGTTCAACATCCTGCGCTACAACAAACTGGCGCTCAAATATCACACCGACTCTTTGCTCGAAATCGAATCCGGTTCCAACGACCCGATTTCGTATATGCTCACCGCGCTCACCCTTTCGCTGATGAGCGGGGAAGCGGTATCCATTCCGCTGCTTTTGTTCACCCAGCTGAGCGTGGGCATTGCCTGCGGGCTGGCGGTGGGGGTGCTTGCCATCCTGCTGTTAAAAAAACAGGCGTTTCATTCCCAGCAGAGCTACACCATCTTTTTGATCTCCATCATGCTCATCGCCTATTCCCTGCCGGCGGTGCTTCAGGGAAACGGCTATCTGAGCGTTTACCTGTGCGGGATTTTGCTGGGGAACACCAAGCTTTCGCAAAAGCGGTATCTGGTGCACTTTTTTGATGTGCTGACCGACGTTTCACAGGTCATCATCTTCTTTTTGCTGGGGCTTTTGGTCACGCCGGTCGAACTGCCGGCCGTCTTGCTGCCTGCCATCTGCATCATGGTGTTTTTGACGGTACTTGCACGGCCGCTGGTCTGCACTGCGCTGCTGCTGCCGTTTCGTGCGCCGTTGGCACAGATCGGGGTAGTGTCTTTTGCGGGGCTTCGGGGTGCGGCGTCCATCGTGTTTGCGATTTCTGCGGTGCTCAGCGGGGTGCAAACCCGGTACGATCTGTACAATCTCGTCTTTTGCATCGTTTTGCTCTCCATTTCGCTGCAGGGCACGCTGCTGCCGAAACTTTCGAAAATGCTCCACGCCATCGACGAGGACGGCGACGTGCGCAAGACCTTCAACGACTATCAGGAGGAAAGCGACATCAGCTTTATTAAAATCCATCTCGACCACACCCATCCCTGGTGCCAAAAAACGCTCAAGGAAATCGCATTGCCGAAAGATTTGCTGGTGGCGATGATTGTGCGCGACGGCGGCACCGTCATTCCCGGCGGAACCACACGTTTGCAGGAGGGCGATCTGCTGGTGCTGGCCGCCAAGGAATTTGAGGAGCGCGAGCATCTGTTTTTGCGCGAATATGTGGTGGATCACGATCATCATCTGGCGGATGTGCCGCTTTCCAAAGCGCCGTCCGAGCATCAAAAGCTGATCATTCTGATTAAGCGCGGCAACGAAACCATGATTCCCAAAGGCAACACCATCGTCAAACCGGGCGATGTGCTGGTGATTGCCGAACATGCCAACCAATAGAAAACACCCAAAGGAGCATCCGCTCCTTTGGGTGTTTTACTTACTGCAAGGCCGTATCGAGAATCATCATCAGCAGAAATCCTGCCGAGAAGCCTAAGGTGGAAAGATTGGAGTGTTCCCCGGCGGAAGCTTCGGGCAGCAATTCTTCCACGACGACGTAGATCATCGAGCCTGCCGCGAAGGAGAGCATGACCGGAAGCGCCGGCAAAATCACGCTCGTGAGCGCCAGCGCAAGCAGCGCGCCGATCGGTTCGACGATGCCGGAAGCCGCACCGGCCAAAAAGGCCTTGTGGCCGCTTTGGAGTTCATTTTTGAGCGGCAGGGAAACGACCGCCCCTTCCGGCAGGTTTTGCAGGGCAATCCCCAAAGAAAGTGCCAGCACGCCGCTTGCCGACATCGACACATCACCCGACAAAAAGCCCGCGAGGGTGATGCCCACCGCCATCCCTTCCGGGAGGGTGTGGAGGGTGACCGCCAAAATCATCATCGAACTGCGGGGCAGGAGGCAGGGCAGCCCTTCCGGGCAGCTGGCATTGAGGTGCAGGTGGGGCAGCAGCCGGTCGATGAGGAGCAAAAAGAAAATTCCCAGCAAAAAGCCCAGTGCTGCGGGAACAAACGCGAGTTTTCCCATCGACGCGCATTGATCCATCGCGGGAATGAGCAGCGACCACACGCTGGCCGCCACCATCACGCCCGAGGCAAACCCCAAAAGGGTGCGCTGGAGTGCGGCGGGCAGAGCGTCGCGAAACGCATACACTGAAGCGGCCCCTAAAACGGTGCCGATGAAGGGGGCGAGAATGCCAATCCAGATCATACGAGTTCCTCCTTTTCCGGTCAGCTTTGGTGTACATTGGCTTGTTTGCCCTCAAATACGGGCAGCTGTGCGAGCAGTACAGCCGCAAACATCAGCACGCATCCGGCCGATTCGCGCAGGGTGGGAATCTGCTGCAGCAGCACAATTCCCGCCAGCAGGGAAAACACCGATTCCAAGCTCATCAGCAGACAGGCGGTGGTGGGCTTTGCGTGCTTTTGACCGAGGATTTGCAGCGTATACCCGCCGCCGCAGGAGAGAATCCCCGCATAGGCGATGGGAAGCCAGGCGTCCAACAGGGAGGACAGGGTGGGCGCTTCGAACAAAAACATCAAAATCCCCGAACCGATGCCCGTCACCAGAAACTGCGTGCAGGACAAGAGCACGCCGTCCACCTTGGGCGCGTAGTGGTCGATGATGAGGATGTGCCCCGCAAAAGCGACGGCCGCCCCCAAAATGATGAGGTCCCCTTTGGCGAAGGTGAGCGCTTCGGTGATGCTCAACAGATACAGCCCAAACGCCGCCATCATCACGCAAAACCAGATTTTTCCCGGCACGCGCTGGCGCAAAAAGATGCCGAACACCGGCACCAAGACCAGATACATCGACGTGATGAATCCCGCTTTGCCCACCGTCGTATAACCGATGCCGATCTGCTGCAAATTGCTTGCCAGGCAAAGCGCCAGCCCGCACAAGATCCCCGCCTTGAGCTGAAGGCGTTTTTGCGCCGTGGCCGGGCGCACGCCGGCCTTTTGTGTTTGCCGTGCGAGCAAATAGACCAAGGGCAGCAGAGCGACCGCCCCCAACAAA
>CALXIC010000154.1 GCA_944388265.1 uncultured Clostridia bacterium
CACCCGGGGCTTTTTTGTGCTGTCTGTACAATCTGGAGCAGTTCAGATAGCAGACGGCAAGGGGATTTTTGTATTTGATTGGGCGGGTTTTCTCATTTATTTGTGGTTTTGGCGAACTTTTAATGATTTTTGACAAAAATTAGACAAATGCAGAATTTTGTTTCCAAAACGGTTGACTTTAGCAAAGTAAACTGATACAATAGTAATGCTATATCACACTTCGTTATGGAGGACACAACATGAAAAGAGTATGGAGCATTTTATTGGCGGCATCGTTGATGACTGCGTTGTTTGCAGGCTGTAATCAGGGGGCTTCGGATGAAACCACCCAGACGGAAGAATCTGCGCAGACGCAGGAAACGGAAACCACCGAAGAAGAAACCGCATCGGATACGACCTTCACGGTTGGTTTTGACGCAGAATTCCCACCGTATGGCTATAAAGATGAAAATGGCGAATATGTCGGTTTTGACTTGGATTTGGCGCAGGAAGTCTGCGACCGCAATGGCTGGACGCTCGTCAAACAGCCGATCGACTGGGATTCGAAGGATATGGAATTGGATTCCGGTACCATTGACTGCATCTGGAACGGCTTTACGATGAATGGCCGTGAAGAAGATTATACCTGGAGCGACCCGTATGTCGACAACTCGCAGGTAGTCGTGGTCAAATCGGATTCCGGCATTGAATCGCTCGACGATCTGGCAGGAAAAATCGTTGTCGTACAGGCGGATTCATCGGCACTGGCTGCTGTGACTTCGGATGATGCCACGGAAGAAAACAAGGCGCTTGCGGCATCCTTTGCAGATTTGCAGCAGGTCGGCGATTACAACTCGGCGTTCATGAACCTCGAAAGCGGCGCAGTTGAAGCGATTGCCATTGACGTAGGGGTTGCCTCCTATCAGGTAGAATCCCGCGGCGACGAATTTAAGATTCTCGACGATGTGATTTCTTCCGAACAGTATGCCATTGGTTTCAAACTCGGGAACGAAACTCTGCGCGACGAAGTGCAGGCTTCCCTCGATGAAATGGTAGAGGATGGAACCTTTATGGAAATCGCAACCGAATGGGGATTGGAAGATTCGGTTTGCCTTGGCAAATAAGTAAGATGCTAGAAAAAAGCAGGAAGAATGAGTTCTTCCTGCTTTTTTAAGGAGGTTCATTCATGGATATACTTTCCATTGTTACGCAGCTTGGCTCCGGGATGCTGTCGACGCTTTCGATTTTTTTCCTGACCTTGCTGTTTTCGTTGCCGCTGGGGCTTTTGGTCTGCTTTGGGCGAATGTCCAATTGGCGTCCCTTTCGGAAATTGTCAAAGGATTCGTCTTCCGGTAAATTGGTGAGTGGTCTGGCCAATTTTCGGCCGGTACAGTGGCTCATTAAAATCTATATTTCCATTATGCGCGGCACACCATTGATGCTTCAGCTGTTTGTCGTGTTTTATGCGCCGTACTATGTGTTTGGCATTTCCATCAATTCCTCGTTTCGCTTTTATGCGGTGCTGATTGGTTTTTCGCTCAATTATGCGGCCTATTTTGCAGAAATCTATCGTTCGGGCATCCAGTCCATTCCGGTGGGACAGTATGAGGCGTCTTCCGTTTTGGGATATAGCCGGGCGCAGACGTTTTGCAAGATTATTTTCCCGCAGATGGTCAAACGAGTGGTGCCGGCCGTGACCAACGAAGTGATTACGCTCGTCAAAGATACGTCGCTGGCATTTGCGATTGCTTATCAGGAAATGTTTACGACCGCCAAACAGATTGCGGCGGCAGAAACCAGCATCATGCCGCTCTTTGTGGCCGGTGTCTTCTATTACATCTTTAACTTCGTGGTCGCCTTTGTGATGGAACGGGTCGAAAAGAAACTGGATTATTATCAATAAGGGGGATGAGCATGAAACTTCTGGAAATTGAACATCTGAAAAAATCATTTGGCAGCTTAGAGGTTTTGCAGGACATCTCTCTTTCGGTGGAAGAAGGGGAAGTGGTCTCCATTTTGGGGCCTTCCGGTTCCGGTAAATCGACGCTTTTGCGCTGTGCAACGCTTTTGGAAACGATGGATGGCGGAAAATTGGCGTATTGCGGAGATTGTATCTGCGAAAACAATGCGTACGGACAGTCCGTTTATGTCTCCAAGAAAGAACGCCAGCGCATTCAAAGCCGGTTTGGGTTGGTTTTCCAAAATTTTAATTTGTTTCCGCACTATTCCGTACTCAAGAATTTGACGGATGCTCCCATTCATGTGCAAAAGCGAAACAAGGAAGAGGTCTATGCGGAAGCGATGGAGCTTCTGAAAAAAATGGGGCTTCAGGACAAAGCAGATTACTATCCGTGCCAGCTTTCCGGCGGTCAACAGCAGCGCGTCGCCATTGCCCGTGCCTTGGCGATGAACCCGCAGATGCTCTTTTTTGATGAACCGACGTCCGCTTTGGACCCGGAACTGACGGTGGAAATTTTGCGCGTGCTTCGTCAGCTCGCGGAAGAAAAGATGACAATGGTGATTGTCACCCACGAAATTGACTTTGCTCGTCATGTTTCCGACCGGGTGATCTTTATGGACGGCGGAAGAATTGTCGAACAGGGACGCCCCGAAGAGATCATCGATCATCCTTCGAATGATCGTACGCGTGCGTTTTTGCAAAAAATTCAGCGTTGAAATCAGTGAAAAGAGCAATCCCCGGAAGATTCTTCCGGGGATTTTTTGTAAGTTTAATCGATCGGCATCTGTTCCAATTCTTCCAAATGATAGGGCGTACGCTGGTAAACGATGTTCAGCCAGTTTTTGATGAAGAGGTTTGCATGACTGCGCCACATAAACGGCGGATCTTTTTTCGGATCATCGTCCGGGAAATAATGATAGGGCAGTTCAATCGGCAGCCCTTTGGACTTGTCTCGAAAATATTCGTTTGCCAAGGTGCGGCGATCGTATTCGGAATGCCCGCAGACAAAAATGCGGCGCATGCTGTTGGAAATAATCAAATTCACACCGGAGATTTCCGAATAGGTGAGGACGGTCAAATCCGGATGCCGGCGGATGGCTTCTTCATCCACACAGGTGTGTCTCGAGTGGGGGACATAAAAGACTTCATCAAAGCCGCGCAGCAGCGGATGGGTCTGATCGGTGACTTTGTGCGGAAAGATGCCGAACATCTTCTTTTCCAGCGGGATTTTTTGGATGCCGTAGTGATAATAAAGCCCCGCCTGTGCGCCCCAGCAGATGTGGTAGGTCGAATAGACGTGAGTTTTGGACCATTCCATGATTTGCGCCAATTCCGGCCAATAATCGACTTCTTCAAACGGCATTTGTTCCACCGGCGCGCCGGTGATAATCATGGCGTCGTAGTATTGATGCTTGATCTGGTCAAAGGTTTCGTAGAATTTGAGCAGATGTTTTGCATCGGTGTTTTTGGATTGATGGGTTGCCGTCTGCAATAATTCAATTTCCACCTGAAGCGGGGTGTTGCCCAACAAACGCAGAAGCTGCGTTTCTGTTTCTTCTTTTTTGGGCATTAAATTTAAAATGATGATGCGCAGCGGACGAATGTCCTGGTGTTTGGCGCGCTCTTGGGTAATCAAATAAACATTTTCCTGTTCCAGAATCTGTTTTGCCGGCAGGTCGTCTGGTACGGTAATTGGCATAACGGTTCCTCCATCGCAGATAATATGTCTATTATAGCAAGTTTTTTGTCATTCTGCAATGAGAATTCGGTAAATCTTTCCATCGGTGATGGAATTTTTTTGATTTGTTCGCCGTACAAGTACAGCTATATTTCACCGAAAGAAGGATTGCAACAGGAAAGGATGCATGATACAATAAAAAGAAAATGCGCCTTTCGGCGCATTTTCAAAAAGAGGCACCTCAGCGCATCAGGTAAGACATGTCTTCCATCAGGCTGCTGACGGTACGGAGGGCTTTTCCGGTATTTTTTTTCACGGTTTTCATCGTGTGCTGTGCCTGGCTGCGGTTTTGCATCATCATTGCACAGCCGCCGGCGATCATACCGGCAGTCAGACCGGTCATCAGGGGATGCATGTTCTTTTTCATCGTTACCACTCCTTATCAGTTGTTGCAGGCTTGCTGCAACCTTAGTTTGCGGAAAAGAATCAAGGCTATGCGTGCCGTATTTTGGAAAGGAGATTCTATGCTCAATCGTCCGTGCCGCACGGCGGCCATTCATGACTTGTCCGGTTTTGGGCGTTGTTCGCTCAGCGTGATTTTGCCGGTTCTTTCCGTCATGGGAATTCAGGTGGTGCCGCTGCCGACGGCGGTGTTGTCCACCCATACCGGCGGTTTTCAGGATGTGGTGCTGCGGGATTTGAGCGATTTTCTCGAACCTTCGCTGGCACAGTATCAAAAGGAATCCATTGATTTTGAATGTGTTTACACCGGTTTTATGAGCAGCGAATCGCAGATTGATCACGCCTGCTTATTTGTCAAAAGCTTCCCCAAAGCGCTGATTGTGGTCGATCCGGTCATGGGCGATCAGGGCAAACGTTACCGGACCTATTCTGCTTCGATGTGCGCCCGGATGAAGGATTTGGTGCGCACGGCCAATATCATCACCCCCAACGTCACGGAAGCTTCCATTTTACTGGACGAACCATATTCCACCGTTCCGTGGACTTCGCAGCAGTGCCGCACCAAATTGCTGAAACTCAGCGAATTGGGACCGGAAATGGTCGTGATTACGGGTGTGCAGCTGGCGGATCTCACGATGAATAACGTGGGATATGACCGCCGCACCAATTCGTTTTGGCGGGTGCCGTGCAGCTATGTGCCGGTCAATTATCCAGGAACCGGGGATTTGTTTTGCTCGATTTTGGTGGGCGCTTATCTAAACGGCGACAGTTTGCCGATTGCGATGGATCGCGCCACCTGTTTTTTGGAAATGGCGATCAAGCGTACATTCAGTTACGGGACGGATCCGCGGTATGGCGTGTCGTTTGAGCCGGTGCTGGCATGGCTGTCGGAAGAACCGTATCTCGATCATTATGAGTCGCTTTGACTTGCTTTTTGCAGCATGATTTGTTACAATAATGCATAGAATAAAACCCGTGTGCGGGAAAGATGGGAGAGGGATCGGATGTTGTCACCCGAAAAAAGAGAATTTATCGAATTTATGATGAGTGCAAATGTGCTTCGTTTTGGCGAATTCAAAACCAAGAGCGGACGCATGACCCCTTATTTTGTGAATACCGGCAACTATAAAACCGGCGCGCAGATTGCAACGCTTGGCCGTTTTTATGCGGCTTTGGTGAAAGAAACCTGCGGCGATGAGTTCGACGCAATGTTTGGACCGGCTTACAAGGGCATTCCGCTGGCCACCGCTTGTGCGGCTGCGCTTGCCAGCAATTACCAGATCGATAAACCTTATTTCTTCAACCGCAAGGAAGTGAAGGATCATGGCGAAGGCGGCAATCTGGTCGGTTATCAGCCGGTGGACGGCGACCGCCTCATCATCATCGAAGATGTCATCACGGCAGGGACTGCGGTGCGTGAAACCGTTCCGATTTTGAAAGCCTGCGGCGATGTACAGGTCAAAGACATGTTTATTTCGGTTAATCGTTGCGAAGTGGGACAGAATCCGGAAAAAACGGCGGTCATGGAAGTGTATGATGAATTTGGAATTCGAGTGCACTCGATCGTTTCTGTGCAGGATATCCGGGAATATTTGGCGGAACAGCCGCAGTATGCAGATGTGCTCGTTCGCATGGATGAATACATGGCAAAATACTGCATTTTCTAATGATTTGCGTGTTTATGCGCCCGTCTTTGGACGGGCGTTTCTTTTTTGTCCGGATTTTTTGACGGTTTCTTGCTAATAAATCATCAAACTTGACCGAGGTGGCGAGAAGAAGTGAACGCATCTGTGACCCGATGTGCACAATTTCAGGAAATTCGTGCAGTTTTTCAGATAAATACCACAAAAACGTCCAGTTCTTTTCTCGTTGACTTTTGGAGTTAATATGATATGATGATGCTAGAAATCAGCTTCATCGGAGGGATCAGCATGAAAGAATATTGTTATCAAACCGAGCGCATGTCGCTTGGCACTTGTTATTATCCGGAACATTGGGATGAATCCTTGTGGGAAAGCGATTTGAAACGCATGCTTGCCAATGGGATCGAAACCATCCGTATTGCGGAATTTGCCTGGAATAAAATCGAAATTTCGGAAGGGGAATTTGACTTTTCCTTTTTCGACCGCTTTTTGGATTTGGCCGCATCAATTGGCATGCGGGTGATTTTCTGCACGCCGACAGCGACTCCGCCGGCTTGGGCGAGCCACAATTATCCGGAAATTTTGAATTGTGACCGTCAAAAGCACCCGTACCGCCACGGAAATCGCCGTCATTACAATTACAATTCTCCGAAATATCGGGAACTGTCCTCGATCATTACCTATCAGATTGCCAAGCATTACGGCAAACATTCGGCCATTGTCGGATGGCAGCTCGATAACGAACTCAACTGTGAACACAACGAGTTCTATTCGGCATCCGATGACGAAGCCTTCCGCAAATTCCTGCGCCGGAAATACGGCACCTTGGATGCCCTCAACAAGGCGTGGGGAACGGCTTTCTGGAATCAGGATTATTCCGATTGGGCACAGGTCATGGTGCCGGACTGCGACAGCTGCAATCCGCATCGTGAACTCGATTATCTGCGTTTTATTTCGGAAAGCACCATCAGCTATGCACAGATGCAGACGGAAATTCTGCGCCGCTTCTTGCCGGAAGGGGTGTTTGTGACCACCAACGGCATTTTCAGCAATGTCGACTATAACCGCTTTATGGGAAATTGTGCGGATTTTATCACTTACGATTCCTATCCGAATTTTGCGTATGTTACGGCGGCCGATCCTTCGAAGAATACTTCTTTGAATGACCGCAAATGGTCGCGAAACCTCACGGAAGTCCGTGCCATCAGCCCGGTGTTTGGTATTATGGAACAGCAGAGCGGTCCGAACGGATGGAGTTCACGGATGCAGGCACCGGCGCCCAAGCCCGGACAGATGACCCTTTGGACGATGCAGAGTGTGGCGCATGGTG
>CALXIC010000155.1 GCA_944388265.1 uncultured Clostridia bacterium
GTTTCTGCGATTGTCTGTGCAGGACTGTTGGGTGCGGCCGTTGTGCTGTGGATTTCAGAAGTGCATGGATTTTCTGCGCCCACTTCCGGCGCGGCGCTGTTTGGCGCCGGGATACTGGGTGCGGCGGCGCTTGGTTTGGATTTCCCGATGGTTTTGCTGTTTGCTCTGCCCGTACCGCTGGTTCGGATGTTGGCAGAATATGTGAAGCAAAAAGGAATGTGGCACCTGCCAAACCTTTCCAAACGGATGCAAAGCATCTTGATTTTTGTAATTTCTCTGGGATTTGGCGCACTGAGCGCGTGGGCGTGCAGTGCGTTGAGCTATTGATTCCCGGATTTGTGATTGAAGAAAGAAAAGAGGTGGTCGGACGTGCAGAGTAAAAGCAGAGCTGTGCCGAGAAAAAGCGCAAAAGCGGCGCCGTCCGTCAAAAAACGCCTGACAGCAAAGGCAAAGCAGTCAGCGAAACCAAAGGTGCGGGTACGCCGTCACCGCAAACAGGGTTCGCTGGATATGGCATTTTTGCTGTTGGTATTGATTTTATGCGCATTCGGGCTGTTGATGGTCTTTTCCGCCAGTTATGCCTATGCGTCCTACTATATCGGAAACAGTTTCCACTACATTCAAAAACAGGCGATTTTTGCGGCGATGGGGCTGGTGGCAATGCTGGTATTGTCCCGCATTCCTTACTACATCTATAAAAATATCTCGAGTTTCATTTATTTGTTCGCCCTGTTTTTGATGCTGTTGGTGGTCATTGTCAACGGCGGCGGGGCCGGGCGGTTTATCAACATCGCCGGAACAACCTTCCAGCCGTCCGAATTGATGAAGTTTGCGATCATCGTCATTTTTGCCGATTTGATCGGTAAAAACTACAGCAAGATGGATACGCTGCGTTACGGGATCATCCCGTTTTTGGTGGCGCTGATTCCGGTTATTTTGATTCTGGTCGTTTTCCAGCGGCACTTGTCGGCGACGATTATCATCTGTGCCATTGGCGCGGTGATGATGTTTGTCGGCGGGATGAAGCTGCGGTATTTTATGCCGTTTATCCCGGTTGGTGTGCTGGTGGTTTTGGGCGTTATCATGGTCAAGGGCGTCGACTACTGGGGTGAACGAATCAGCGGCTGGATGGATCCGTTTTCGGACGTTTCCAACACCACTTGGCAGACGGTGCAGTCGCTGGTGGCGATCGGCTCCGGCGGGCTGATGGGGCTTGGCCTTGGCAACTCGCGCCAGAAATATCTCTATCTGCCGGAACCGCAAAACGACTTTATCTTTGCGATTGTCTGCGAAGAATTGGGGCTCATCGGCGCGATTTTGGTCATCGTGCTGTTTGCGCTGCTGGTTTATCGGGGCTTTTCGATTGCCAACAAGGCGCCGAATAAATTTGCCGCCATGCTGGTGGTCGGGATCGTTTTCCAGATCGCGCTGCAGGCCATTTTGAACATCGGTGTTGTGTGCAATGCCATTCCGAACACGGGCATTAGTTTGCCGTTTTTCAGTTACGGGGGAACTGCGCTGATGGTGCAGATGGCAGAGATGGGCGTGGTGCTCAATGTGTCACGCTATACGATGATTGAGGATCAGGAAGGCGGAGAACTGCGATGAGAGTGCTGATAGCTGGCGGCGGAACTGCCGGACACATCAATCCGGCGATTGCGATTGCTCAAAAAATCCGCAAGGAACAGCCGGATGCGGAAATTTATTATGCGGGAACCCCCCACGGCATGGAGGCGACCTTGGTTCCCAAAGCGGGATTCACCTTTTTGCCGATTCAGGTGGCGGGATTTCACCGCAGTTTTCGCCCGAAAGAAATTTTATATAACTGCCGGTCGCTTTACTATTTGATGACGTCGAGCGTGGCGGCACGCCGGATGGTGAAAAAAATCAACCCCGATGTGGTCATTGGTACCGGCGGCTACGTCGCCGGTCCGGTGGTGCTTGCCGGGGTGCGGGCGCACAAAAAGACGATGATTCATGAGCAAAACGCGTTCCCCGGTGTAACCAATAAGATTTTGGCCAAACAGGTGGATGTGGTGCTGCTGGCCACCGAGGCGGCAAAGGATCGGATGGAGATCGCCGGAACATGTGCGGTCGTGGGCAATCCGCTGCGCAGCGCCATTTTGGAAAAAACACCGGCGCAGGCCAAAAAGGAATTGGGGCTCGATTCAAAGATGACGGTGCTGTCCGTCGGCGGAAGTCTAGGCGCGCGCATCATCAACCAGATGGGTGCGGACTTGATGGAGTGGAACCGCGACGGATCGAAGATCAACCATATTCACGGCTATGGCAGTCAGGGGAAAGAAATTTTCCCCCAAATGCTCAAAGAACGCGGCCTTTCGATGAAGCCCAACGATTCGACGACGGCGGTAGAATACATCGACAATATGGCGACGGTCATGGCGGCCGCCGATTTGGTGATTACCCGCTGCGGCGCATCGACGCTGTCCGAGCTGGAGGCAATGGGGAAACCCACCATTTTGGTGCCCAGCCCCTATGTGGCGGAAAATCATCAATACCACAACGGGATGGTGCTGGTGCATGCCGGCGCCGCCTATCTGATTGAAGAGAAAAAGTACAACAAAGAAGAATTTTTACAGCTGGTGGAAGACTTCTGTGCTCATCCGGAAAAACTTGCCGCATTCGGCAAGGCGGCCAAAAAGCTGGGTGTGACCGATACCACCGAGCGCATCTACCGCTTGTTGATGGAACTGGTCGAAAAGGGATGATTTCGAGAGAAAAGCGCACCGATTCGCAGAAATTCGCATAGGATACTGCACATTCCGGAAAAGGAGCGTGCGAAGATGAAGATTCTGCGGATGGAGGGCGGACACCGGATTTCCGGAACGCTTCCCGTTCAGGGCGCCAAGAACAGTTGTCTGCCGCTGTTGGCAGCATCGCTGCTCGGAGATGGCCGCTCGGTTTTTACGAATTGTCCGGTATTGTCCGATGTGGACACTGCTTGCCGGATTCTGGAGGCTTTGGGCTGTACCGTTTGCCGTGAGGGGCAGACCATCACGGTGGAATGGAACCGGGCGGGAGGCTGTGCGATTCCCGATCAGTTGATGCATCAGATGCGGTCGTCGATTGTCTTTTTGGGGGCGGTGCTGTCCCGCTGCAAACGGGCGGTGCTGACCAGTCCGGGCGGGTGTGAATTGGGACCGCGCCCGATTGATTTGCATTTGGATGCGCTGCGCCGTTTGGGCGCGGATATTCGGGAGGAACACGGCTATCTCATCTGTGAAGCAAAAGAACTTCACGGAGCAAAAATCTCGCTGCTCTTTCCCAGCGTGGGGGCAACAGAAAATATTCTGCTTGCCGCTTCGATGGCCAAGGGGCGGACGGTGATTTATAACGCCGCACAGGAGCC
>CALXIC010000156.1 GCA_944388265.1 uncultured Clostridia bacterium
GCAAGCCTTTTGCATCAGGCGGCAGCCAAACTCAAACTCTCCAACCCGAACGACCTCGTCGCCAAATGCGGTTCGATGGCGGAAGAACTCAAAGAAAAGACCCGCGAAATCGAAGCGCTCAATGCGAAGATTGCGTCGGCACGCTTTGGCAACCTCCTCGACGAAGTGCGCGAAGTCAAGGGCGTGAAGGTGGTTTCCGCTCTGATGAACGACGTCAAAGTCGATACCCTGCGCCAGATGGGCGACCAGCTGCGCGACAAAGAACCGGACATCGTCGCCGTGATGATCGCCGCCGGCGAACGCAGCCAGATCCTCTGTGTCTGCGGCAAAAGTGCGGTGCAGAAAGGCGCAAACGCCGGCAAAATCGTGCGTGAAGTCGCAGCCGTGACCGGCGGCAAAGGCGGCGGACGCGCCGACAGCGCCATGGCCGGTGTGGGCGACAACACCAAATGCGACGAAGCGCTGATGGCAGTTCCGTCGATTCTGGAAAAATTGCTGTAAGAACAGCACAAACCATAAAGGAGGGATTGGTATGGCAGATTGCCTGTTCTGCAAAATTGCAGAAGGAAGCATTCCGTCGAACAAGCTGTATGAGGACGAACGGTGTCTGGCGTTTTACGACATCGACCCGCAGGCGCCGGTGCATTTTCTCGTCATCCCCAAAGCGCACATCGACGGTGCGGACGTTTTGACCGAAGAGAATGCAGACATTGTGGCACACATCTTCACCGTGATCGCAAAGCTCGCGAAAGAGCTTTCGCTCGAAAAGGGCTACCGTGTGGTCACGAACGTCGGCGAAGACGGCGGTCAGTCGGTGCGTCATTTGCACTTCCACGTGCTGGCCAAACGCTCGCTGGCATGGCCTCCGGGCTAATCATCCCCAAAGCACAAGCCCCGCCGGAATTTCCGGCGTGGCTTCTCTTTTTCCAACAAAAAACGGGGCGTTTTTTCTCTGTTTTCGCCCTTTTGCGGTGTTTTGGTTTCTGCTACAATAAACTTGTTTGACAACCAATCAATGGGCGGCCTCTTTCAAAAAGTTTTCCACAATCCTTCGGGTGGATGGTGGAAAAAATCCGCCCGCGGAGGAACGGTATGACTATCTGGATGATTGCCGCCTGCATCATCGCCTATTTCGTCAAGGGGATGTGCGGCTTTGCGAACACGCTGGTATTTTCGACGATTTTAAGTTTTACGACCAACAACATCAACATTTCCCCGCTGGAACTGCTGGTAGGGCTTCCCTCCAACATGCTCATCGCCTGGCAAAACCGCCGTCAGCTGGACGCCAAGGTGTGGGTGCCGCTCTGCGGGCTGGTGATTTTGGGGTGCATTCCCGGCGCGTTTTTCCTAAAACTCGGCAACGCCGGCACCATCAAATGCGTGTTCGGCGCGGTCGTCGTGCTGTTGGCGGCGGAGATGTTTTTCCGCGAACGCGCCGCCAGCCAACAAACAAAACCCAATAAGCTGATCTTGGCCGTGCTGGGACTCGTCTCGGGGATGCTGTGCGGACTCTTCGGCATCGGCGCGCTGCTTGCCGCCTACGTCGGGCGCACCACCACGAAAACCGCTTCCTTTAAAGGAAATCTGTGCATCGTCTTTACGGTGGAAAATCTCTTCCGGCTGATGTTATACATTGCCACCGGCATCATCACCCTCGACATCGCCAAACAGGCGGTGCTGTTGCTGCCCTGCATGGCGGTGGGGCTTGCCGTCGGGATGTTTTGTTCCCGCCGGCTCAAGGAATCGGCGGTGCGAAACGCCATCATCGTTTTGCTCTTCTTCTCCGGGCTGTCGCTGATTTTGACCAATCTGAGCGCATTTTTTGGATAAATGAAAGGGAACATCTATGGCGATTTTGATTCTTCTTCGCGGCAATTCGGGCAGCGGCAAAACAACGGTTGCCAATGCACTGCAATGGAAATTTGGTCCCAATACCCTGCTGTTGTCCCATGACCGCATCCGCATGGACATGCTCCACGTCTGGGGGCGCGAGGGGGTGGAAAAATCCCTCCCGCTGATGACCTCCCTGCTGCAATACGGCCGTGAACACTGTGCCGTCACCATCATGGAAGGAATTTTGCATGCTGCCGATTATGCCCCGCTGTTTGATGCCGCTGTGGCGGCATTCGGTGCGGATCTCTTTGCCTACTACTACGATCTTCCGTTTGAAGAGACGCTTCGCCGCCACGCGACCAAGCCCAACCGACGCGATTTTGGCGAACCGGAAATGCGCCGCTGGTGGAGAGAAAAGGATTTTTTACCGCAAATTTCCGAAACCGTCTTGACCCAAACGGTGGGAATCGACGAGGCGGTCAGCCGCATTCTTCATGACGTGCAAAGCAAACATCCAAACCTTCTGCCCTAAAATAGGAGCAGCAGTCAAAGGCTCCGCCTTTGGAAACCGCAAACTTTTACAGGCAATTGAAAAGAGGCAAAAGCCTACGGGCTTTTGCCTCTTTTGCTGCGATTAAAAACGATCCAGTACCTCGCGGTGAATCACCTGCATGACCCCAAATTCGTTGTTCGAGGGGGCGACAAACTTGCCGTACTGCTTCATATCGTCGTTGGCATTTTCCATCACATAGCTCATCGACGCCTGCTGCAGCAGTTCGACGTCGTTATAAAAATCGCCGAACGCCATCGTCTCCTCGCGGGAAACGCCGAGTTTTTCCTGAATGAACCGAAGGGCGCGCCCTTTGTTGACCGAACGGTTCATGATGTCCATCCAAAGCGGCCCCGACAGCACCAGATTGTAGCGCGCATCAAACGACGGGCAGAGCGTGGGATAGGAATTGTTCGCCGATCCGCGCAG
This sequence comes from uncultured Clostridia bacterium, assembly GCA_944388265.1. Lineage (GTDB taxonomy): Bacteria > Bacillota > Clostridia > Oscillospirales > Ruminococcaceae > CALXIC01. The sequence goes on from CALXIC010000156.1 coordinate 2,813, forward strand.
GTCGCAGATCGCGATCTTTAAAATGCGGTCGGTGACGGTATGCAGATCCTCCACGATATGATCGTTGATGTAATAGGAGGTCAGATGCGGACGAAACGCTTCGGGACAGGGGGTGTGCCACGCGCCCTGCACGCCGCAAAGCACCGGCAAAATGTCCGGAATCTTTGCCATTTCGTCGATGATCTGATGCACGCCCTCGGCATCCAGACAGTCCGAAAAGCAAACCGCATCCTGATGCATCACCAAAGCGCCGTTGTCGCAGATAAACCACGCGGAATCGGGCGCTTGTTGAAAATCGCGGCGCTGCTTGGGATAGCTTCGTCCGCTTGCCGCCACAAAGGGGATGCCCTTTTGATCGAGTGCTTGCAGATCCTCCCAGAAACGGGGCGGAAATTCCTTTTTGTCGTTCAAGAGACTGCCGTCCATATCCGATGCGATGAGTCGTACGCGCATAAATCCTCCTTGGGTTCTCAAAAAAACTGTCCGAAAAACCAGTGGTTTTTCGGACAGTCCGTATCTCTTAGACGTGAGCCGAATAGTTCGGCGCTTCTTTGGTGATGTAGATGTCGTGCGGATGGCTTTCTTTGAGGCCTGCGCCGGTGATGCGGATGAACTGCGCTTTCTGCTGCAGATCAGCAATCGTTGCACAGCCGCAGTAACCCATACCGGATTTCAAACCGCCCATCAGCTGGAAGATGGTATCGGCGAGCGGTCCCTTATACGGAACACGGCCTTCTACGCCTTCCGGCACGAGCTTTTTGTTGTTTTCCTGGAAATAACGGTCTTTACTGCCGTTGGCCATTGCCGCCAGCGAGCCCATGCCGCGGTAAACTTTAAAGCTTCTGCCCTGGAAGATTTCGGTTGCACCCGGAGCTTCTTCACAGCCCGCGAGCAGCGAACCGAGCATGACGACGTTGCCGCCGGCTGCCAAGGCTTTGACGATATCGCCCGAATATTTGATGCCGCCGTCCGCGATGATCGGCACATTGTATTTCTGTGCGATGCAAGCCGCATCATACACCGCCGTGATCTGCGGTACACCAATACCGGAAACCACACGGGTGGTGCAGATCGAGCCAGGACCGATGCCCACTTTGACAGCGTCTGCGCCCGCTTGGATGAGGGCTTCGGTCGCTTCCGCGGTTGCAACGTTGCCTGCGATCAGGCAGCAATCCGGGAACGCGTTTTTCACTTTCGAAACGGCTTTCAAGATGCCTTCGCTGTGGCCGTGTGCCGAGTCCAAAACCAGCACGTCCGCCTGAGCGTCGAGCAGCAGTTTTGCACGGTCGAGCACGTCTTTGGTCGCACCGATTGCCGCAGCACAGAGCAGGCGGCCCGCTTTATCACGCGCAGTATTCGGATACTGCGTTGCTTTTTCAATATCCTTGATGGTAATCAAACCGCACAGATGGCCTTCGTCGTCCACCAGCGGCAGTTTTTCTACCTTATGTTTGCACAAAATGGACTGCGCTTCTTCCAGCGTCGTGCCCACCGGCGCGGTGATCAGGTGGCTTTTGGTCATCACTTCATGAATCGGAACCTGGTAATCGGTCAAAAATTTCAGGTCGCGGTTGGTGATGATCCCGATCAGCTTGCCGTCTTTTTCGCCGCCTTCGACAATCGGCACACCGGAAATTTTATATTTTGCCATCAAATCGTTGGCGTCGCTGACCATACGATCCGGCCCAAGGAAGAACGGGTTGGTGATGACGCCGTTTTCCGAACGTTTGACGCGATCAACCTGATCGGCCTGTTCTTCCATCGGCATATTTTTGTGGATAACCCCGATACCGCCTTCACGCGCAATGGCGATTGCCATTTTCGATTCGGTAACGGTGTCCATCGCTGCTGCCATAACCGGCGTATTCAGATAGATGTCCTTCGCCAAACGGGTACGAATGCTGACGTCCGCCGGCAAAACGTCCGATTTCGCGGGAATCAAAAGGACATCGTCAAAGGTGAGCCCTTCTTTGACAAACTTTTTGCTGAAATCCGTTTCTAACATAAGCCTTCTCCTTCCTTGATGTGAACGATTGCGATTATTACCAATTATTCTAATGAATTTCAGATGGAAAGTCAATGGATGAAATGAAAATTTTCCTGCACGAAAACCAAAGATTTTTGTCGGAGTTTGTCAGTTTGCACAGACACCTTTTTAAAAATCCAATCCCCGTTCTTCCGGCTATAAAAGTTCCAAAAGCGAAGTAATTTTCATTGTCGGATGTTCTTCACCCGAAGACGATTGTTGTTTCGGACAAAACCAGCAGCAGTCCAGCCCTGCGGCGTTTGCGCCGCGGATATCGCTGGTGAGGGAGTCCCCCACCACCAAAACGTCCTCCTTTTGCGCACCGATTGTCTCCAGTGCGCGCACAAAATAGGCGGGGTTTGGTTTGGCAACGCCCAGCTCCTCCGAGATGAAAAGACCCTGAAAATAGGGCGTCAAGGGCGAGAGCGAAAACCGCCGGCGCTGAATCTGCGCGATGCCGTTGGTGGTCAGATAGAGCGTTGCGCGCTGTGACAGCGCTTTGCACACCTCTTCGGCATGGGGCAGCAGATACGCACAGGAGGAAAGCTCCTCAGAATAGCGTGTGGCGGCTTCTGTGGGGGAAATCTTCGCTCCAAGGGTGTTCAGCAGTTCTTCAAAGCGGCGCACCCGCAGCGTTTTTTGATCCACCTCGCCCCGTTCCAGCGCTTTCCACAGCCGGTCGTTGATGGTGTGATATAAAAGCACCGTTTCCTCATCCGCCGGCAAGCCAAATGACGAGAGACAGCGGCGGATGGATTCCGCTTCCGACCGCTTGAAATCAAAGAGCGTTTCGTCCGCGTCCAAAAAATAAATGGGATAAACTTTCATCGTGCGTTTCCTTTCCGGCAAATGGCTTCTACCTGCTCGATAAAATCGCGCGGATAGGCAAAGTTCCCGTCCAAGATATTGGAATAAGTTTCCGCCCACATTGGACGATAACCGCACAAAGCGGCGGTTCGCTGGGACGGAATATTGGTCACCGACGCGGTATAGATTGGTAAAATCCCCCGCGCCAGCAAATCGTTGGTCAATCGCTGTACCAAAAGCGGCGCCAGATGCCTACCTCGTGCACAGGGCGCCACTTCAATACCAATTTCAAAACAGTCTTCCCGTTCGGGGGCCGCTCCGGCAACGGCAGCGACTGTACCGTCGATGCACGCCAGATAAGCGCACACCGCATCGGTTTTTCCCTCTTTGTCGTAGACCACGGCAT
>CALXIC010000157.1 GCA_944388265.1 uncultured Clostridia bacterium
AAACACCGCACCCGATCCCGCCGTCCCCGACAAGCAGGGTTCCTCCCAAAAATGCAGCCCCGCGCGTGCCGCCAAGATCTGCGCGCCCGCGCCGCAAAAGCCGCGTTCCCCCGCCATGCGGTTGACGCCGCACTGCCGCGGGCAAAGCGTACAGTGTTTCAGAGCCTCTTCCATCGCCGTTTCCCCTTTCTTTCTGGATTTATTATAGCGAACGCGGCAATTCTTTGCAACCAAGTCTTGCACCGTTTGACAAAGTGGAGTACAATAAAGAAAACCTATCAAAGGAGTGTTTTTCATGAACTATATTTCGACCGAAGCCGCTCCGGCTGCCATCGGACCGTATTCCCAGGCGATTGCCACCGGCAACCTGCTCTTCTGCTCGGGTCAGATTCCGGTCAACCCCGCGGTCGGCAAAGTGGAAGCGACCGACATCGTCGGACAAACCGAACAGGCCTGCAAAAACGTTGGCGCACTGCTCGCCGCCAAGGGACTTGACTACACCAATGTCGTCAAAACCACCTGCTTTTTGGCGGACATCGCGGATTTCAAGGCGTTCAACGAAGTGTATGCCAAATATTTCACCGGCAAACCGGCAAGAAGCTGTGTTGCGGTGAAAGATCTGCCGATGGGCGTGCTCTGCGAAATCGAAGTCATCGCCGAACTGGCTTAAGGATGAACATAAAAAAGACCGGACAAATTGTCCGGTCTTTTTTTATGTTCCAAATTATGCCTGTTTGGTATCTTTTTCGCGCGGAAGCACCACGTTCATGATGATGGCAACCACTGCTGCCGGCACAATGCCCGAACCGCCGAAAATCAGCTGCACATACTGCGGAAGGTTTGCCAGCGCTGCTGCGTTGCAGCCAAGGCCGTAGCCCAAGCCGAGCGCCACCGATACGATGGTGACGGTGCGCGGAGTCACCGGATCTTTGGTGATCAGCTGGATGCCGCTCATGACGATCGAAGCAAACATCATCACCGCTGCGCCGCCCAATACCGACTGCGGCATGATGGAAACGACTGCCGCCAGTTTCGGGAACAATCCGCAAAGCACGAGGAAGATGGCGCCCAGCGAAATGGCAAAGCGGTTGACAACCTTCGTCAAGCCGATCAAACCGACGTTTTGGCTAAACGAGGTGTTCGGCAGCACGCCGAAGAGGGCTGCGAAGGACGAACCAAAGCCGTCGCAGATGACCGAACCCGCCAATTCCTTGTCGGTTGCTTCACGGCCCAAGCCGCCTTCGGTGATACCCGACGTATCGCCGATGGTTTCCACTGCCGTGACGATGAACATGATGAGCATCGGGATGATGGCTTCCGCTTTAAAGGAAATCATGCCGAGCATCGGTTTCGGAATGGAGATCCACGAAGCCGCAGCAACCTTATCCCACTGGAGCACCCACGAGCAGGTCTGTTCGACGCCGTTGGCGTCCACATAAGTGGTGGGCAGCACCAGCATCATGATGCCGCACACGATGTAGCCGACGATGATGCCGAACAAAATCGCCGACGAGCTGGCAATGCCTTTGCCGAAATGTTTGAGCACGACAATCACCACGAGCACGACCGTGCCGACAAAAAGGTTCGGCAAAGAGCCGAAATCGCCCACGCCGGAACCGCCGCCGAAGGAGTTGATGCCGACCGAAATCAGGCTCAAACCGATGGCCGTGACCACCGTGCCGGTGACGACGCCCGGGAAAAAGCGGCGCAGCGGCTTAATGCAAAAGCCCAGTACGCCTTCAAACAAACCGCCGATGATGGAAGCGCCCATCAACGCGCCGTAAGCGGCAATGCCGCCGCCCATCTGTGCGGTAATGCTGTTGCACACGCCGATGAAGCCGGAGCTGGTCCCCATGACGATGGGCAGCTTTGCCCCCACCGGGCCGATGGTGAACAACTGCACCAGCGTGACCAAACCGGCGATCAGCATTGCATTCTGCAAAATCGTGATCTGTTCCGCCGAACCGGAAGCAATGCCGCAGGCCACCGTGATCAAAATGATCGGGGTCAGGTTGCCGGCAAACATCGCCATGACATGCTGAAGGCCGAGCGGGATGGCTTTCTTCAGCGGGATGCGTCCGTCCAGATCGTATTCACTGGTATAGACGACCGATTTCTTCTCTTCTGCCATGAAAAATTCTCTCCTTTTTTACCTATGCAAATGAAAGTTTGTTTCATTATAACATGTTTTCTTTGGACAGGCTATCCTATTCCTTAACAAAATTCAAACAATTTCGACTTGATTTTTCCAAATTTATGACAGAAGCCCACAAAACGAAAGCCGCCCGCTTTGCGGACGGCTTTTCATTTATTGCTGTTCGGATGCTTTCTTTTGCTGTGCGCGGCGCGTCATGCGCACACCGTCGCGGTCGGCAATGGTAATGCCGGCAAACGCCAGCACCGCCGTGACGATCGGCGTGAGCAGATTGAAAAAGGCATACGGAAAATACTGATAGGTGGAAACACCCAAGACCCCCAAGATATACACCCCGCAGGTGTTCCACGGAATCAGCGCCGACGACACCGTCCCCGCACTTTCCAGCGCGTTGGAAAGCGTTTTGGGATGCAGCCCCATGTCGCGGTAGGTCTGCGCGTACATCCGTCCCGGCACCACGAGCGAAATATACTGTTCCGGCATCACCGCATTGCTGAGCACACAGGTCGCTTCCGTTGCCACCACCAGCGAAGCCGGGGTTTTGACGAATTTCAAAATCTTGGAAACCAACACGTCCAGCTGGCGGGTTTTCTCCATAATCCCGCCGAACATCATCGCAATGATGGTCAGCGAAATGGAATACATCATGTTGTTGATGCCGCCCGAAGTCAAAAGGGTATCGATCGCTTCGATGCCGCTTTCACTGACATATCCTTCCATACCGACGGCCATCATGCTGCCAAAATCCGCTCCCGGCTGCATGAAGATCCCGATCACCGCACCGGACAAAATCCCCAGCGTAATCCCCGGAATGGCCGGTACCTTCAGCGCCACCGATACGATGACGATCAAAGGCGGCAGCAGCAGCACCGGATGGATGCGAAACGACGCGGCAAGCCCGTCGCTCATCTCCTGTACCGCGCTCAAATCAGCCGAAGAGCTGCCCGACGCGCAGAAAAAGCCGAGCGCCAGAAAGCCGATCAAGCTCAGCACATAGGAAATTACCGTCGGCGTAATCATAAATTTCACATGCGTAAAGACGTCGGTGCCCGCCATCGCCGGTGCCAGATTGGTCGTATCGGAAAGCGGCGACATCTTGTCCCCGAAATACGCGCCGGAAATGATGGCGCCTGCCGCCATGGGTGCCGGAACATCCAAACCGATGGCAATACCCATCAGCGCCAGCCCCATCGTGCCCATCGTGCCCCAGGCGGTTCCGGTTGCCAGTGAGGTGATCGAGCAGATGAGCATCGCCGCCGCCAAAAAGATGGAGGGCGACAAGAGTTTGAGCCCGTAATAGATCATCGCGGGCACCACCCCGCCCAAAATCCAGACACCGACCAAAATCCCGACAATCGCCAAAATGATGACCGCCTGCAACGCATTGTAAATGCCGTCCATCATCGCGGTTTCAATCGTTTTCCAGTCGTATCCCAGATAAAGCGCCATGCACGCCGCCGCAATCACCCCGATGAACATCGGAATGTGGACGTCTACTTCATATTTTAAAATGCCGAGCGCCATCACCGCAATCAAAATACCAAAGGTAATCAGCGCATGATACACCTTCGGTTCCCGCGGTGTTTTTTGCTGTTTCGTCTCCATAAAATCCCCCTCAAACGAAGGAAACCCGGAATCGACATCCGGGCAGCCCTTTTTGAAATGATAGGTACTATTATACTTCATCCCGTACGGGATTGCAACAAGAATTTCGGATATTTTTTCAAATTTTAAGCGGAATATGAATTTTTATTATTTTTTCCTGCAAAATATTTCAACATAAAGATACCAG
>CALXIC010000158.1 GCA_944388265.1 uncultured Clostridia bacterium
CAGCGATGGCGGCAGCTGACATTGAGGAATATGAATGCGTTGGCTCCTTTAAAGGAAGCGATTTTGAATACTGCAAAGTCATGCATCCGCTGATTGACCGTGAATCGCTGGTCATCTACGGCGACCATGTCACGTTGGAATCCGGTACCGGCTGCGTTCATACCGCTCCGGGCCATGGCGTCGAGGACTTTGAAGTCTGCCAGAAATATCCGGAAATTCCGATTGTGGTGCCGGTGGATAACGATGGCCGCATGACCAAAGATGCCTACGAATTTGAAGGTTTGACAACGGAAGAAGCCAATAAAGCCATCGCTTTGAAATTGGATGAAGTGGGCGCACTCTTCGCTTTGCAGAAAATCGTCCACCAGTATCCGCATTGCTGGCGCTGCAAAAAGCCGGTACTGTTCCGTGCAACCGAACAGTGGTTCTGCTCGGTCGATGGATTCAAAGACGATGCCATCAAAGCCATCCAGGATGTCCAGTGGATTCCCGAATGGGGTCAGGGACGAATCGAAGGCATGGTTCGCGACCGCAGCGACTGGTGCATTTCTCGTCAGCGTACCTGGGGCGTTCCCATTCCGATTCTTTACTGCAAAGACTGCGGTAAGACCATTTTGGATGAAACCACGATCAAAGCTATTTCGGATTTGTTCCGTGCAGAAGGCGCAGACGCCTGGTATATCAAAGAACCGTCTGAATTTTTGCCGGAGGGGTATCAGTGCTCCTGCGGATGCAAAGAATTCACCAAGGAAAGCGACATCATGGACGTTTGGTTTGACTCCGGCGTTTCGCATGCCGCTGTCATCGACGAACGGGAAGATCTCTCCTGGCCGGCGGATCTGTATTTGGAAGGTGCTGACCAGTACCGCGGTTGGTTCCAGTCTTCGCTGTTGACTTCCGTGGCTTGGCGCGGACGCGCTCCTTACAAAGCGGTTTGCACCCATGGATGGGTCGTGGACGGACAGGGACGCAAGATGTCCAAATCGCTCGGCAACGGCATTGAAGCGGACGAAATCACCTCAAAGTACGGTGCAGATATTCTCCGTCTGTGGGTAGCTTCTTCGGATTATCATGTCGACGTCCGTGTATCTCCGGAAATTTTGAAGCAGTGCTCCGATGCCTACCGCAAAATCCGCAACACCGCAAAATATATGATCGGCAACCTCTACGATTTCAATCCGGATACCGATCAGCTGCCGCTCGATGAACTGTTGGAAATCGACCGTCTGGCGCTCACCAAACTCAATACGCTGATTGAACGTGCGGAAGAAGGGTATTCGACCTTTGAATTCCATAACGTGTATCGTGCGATTTATAATTTCTGTGTCGTTGATTTGTCCAACTTCTATTTGGATATCATCAAGGATCGTTTGTACTGCGAACAGGCGGACGGCAAACTTCGTCGTTCGGCTCAGACCGCGATGTATCTGATCTTGGATACGATGACGAAGATCGTCGCTCCGATTCTGGCGTTTACTTCGAATGAAATTTGGCAGAGCATGCCGCATGCTGCAACCGATCGTGCAGAACATGTCCTCTTAAACGACATGAATCCGGTGTTTGATGTCAAAGTTTCGCCGGAATTCTTGGATAAATGGAACCGCATTTATCAGGTGACCGGAGAAGTACAGAAAGCGCTGGAAATCAAACGAACCGAAAAACTCATCGGGAAATCGCTCGAAGCGAAGATCACCCTCTTCTGCGATGGCGAATGGTACGATTTCCTTTCGTCGCTGGATGAAACCGATTTGAAGACCTGCTTCATCTGCTCCAAAGTGTTGGTAAAACAGGGAAGCGGCGAATATGTTTCCGGTATCGAAGGACTTTCCATTACCGTTGAAAAAGCGGATGGAGAAAAATGCGAACGCTGCTGGACGTTTGACGAATCCGTCGGACAGAATGCAGATCATCCGACCCTCTGCGCACGCTGTGCTGCGGTGCTTGGCCGCTAAGCGAAAAGAATCACAGGATTGCCGCAACGCGGCAATCCTGTTTTTGGAGGATACGAGATGAAAAAAATGCAGAAATTTCCTCTGCGCACGTTAATCACCCTGTTGGGGATTGTTTTATCCATTGTTTTGGATCAGTGGATCAAGCAGCTGGCGGTGACCTATTTAAAACCGATGCACAGCTATCCGATTTGGGATGATGTTTTTCAGCTGACCTATGTGGAAAATCATGGCGCTGCATTTGGCATTTTTTCGGGAGAAAAGCTGATTTTGATCGGTGTAACCGGGCTTTTGCTTGTGGTGATGCTGGGGTTGCTGCTCTTTCAAAAGATCAAGCATCCGTGTCTGCTTTGGAGCTTTGGTCTGATTATCAGCGGCGGCATCGGCAATTTGATTGACCGGGTAGCAAACGGTTATGTTGTGGACTATCTGCATGTCACGCTCATCAATTTTGCCGTGTTTAACTTTGCAGATTGCTGCGTGGTGATCGGCACCGGATTGCTGCTGATTTATTTCATTTTCTTCGATCATCGGAATTCCGTTTCTTCGGACTCTCCGTCAAATGACGTTCAGGAGGATTCGAATGCCTGAGCAAAAAAGATTTGAGCCGCTGCCGCAGGATGCCGGTATGCGGCTCGACCGCTATTTGAGTGAGCAACTGCCGGATCAGACCCGCAGTTATTTGCAAAAACTGTTGGATCAGCAGATGGTGCTGTTAAACGGCAAACCGGCTCAAAAAAAGGATAAGGTGAAAGAGGGGTGTGTGGTCGAGCTGACGCTGCCGGACCCTGCACCGCTCGAAATCTTGCCGGAAAATATTCCGCTGGACATCGTTTATGAAGATGCGGACTTGCTGGTGGTGAACAAGCCCAAGGGCATGGTGGTGCATCCGGCTGCCGGAAATCCAGATCACACGCTGGTCAATGCCTTGTTGTATCACTGTGGCTCCTCGCTTTCCGGGATCAACGGGGTGCTTCGTCCGGGGATTGTGCATCGGATAGATAAGAACACTTCCGGGCTGCTGATGGTCGCGAAAAACGATCGGGCGCATCAGGGACTGGCAGAACAGCTTCAGGATCATTCCTTTTTGCGGGAGTACCGCGCGGTGGTGTACGGCAGAGTAAAGGATGATACCGGCACGGTGCATGCACCGATCGGCCGCAGCCCGAAGGATCGCAAAAAGATGTGCGTCACAACCCAGCACGCACGGGATGCCATTACGCATTATGAAGTGCTGGAGCGTTTTCGTGACTTTTCGTATCTCAAATTTCGTCTGGAAACGGGACGAACCCATCAAATTCGTGTGCACATGGCGTATTTGGGGCATCCGGTTGCCGGGGATGATGTATATGGTCCGAAAAAGGTGCTGACCAAACTAAACGGGCAGTGTCTGCATGCCAAAAAACTGGGATTTGTTCATCCCACCACCGGTCAGTGGCTGGAATTTGACAGTGAATTGCCCGCCTATTTCCAGTCTTTTTTACAGAGTATTTCACATCCGTGAGCGAAATAACATTTCGCGGTAACAGAAAGAAGGGTCATTTATGAGTATGGTCAAACGATTCGCAGTAGGTTCTTTTGCAGCAGTGTTGTTGATGGGAATGTCTTCTTGTTCCCAAACTTCGGAATTGGTAGGCAGCTGGCATACCGAACTGGATGTATCGGAGATGTTTAATTCTTCGCTGATTGCTCAGATGGAAGAAGACATAGCTCCGTATTTCAGCGATGGAACGTTTGTGTTGGGAATCGATCTTGTGTTTTCGGAAGATGGAACCTATCAAAAGAGCATCAACGATGAGGAGATGACGGAAACGGTGGATGCATACAAAGAATATATGGTTTCCGCCATGACGTCTTATTTTGAAGATTATCTGGCGGACAACGGTTTGTCGATGTCTGTGGAAGAGCTTTTAATCCAGTCCGATTTGAATTTGGAAGAACTTGCAGACCAGGCGATGAGCGATACCATGATCAATTCCATGAAAGCGGAATTTGAAGGGAAGGGCAAGTATAAAACCGAAGACGGCAAACTTTTCCTTTCGATGGGTGTCGATTATGAGGTGGATCCGGCCGTTTATGATACGTATGAATTTGACGGTGAAACCTTGACCTTGACCGCTACTTATGATGAAAACGGTGCAGTCGAAGATGAAATGATCACTTCGCTGTATCCGATTACTTTCACAAAAGTGGCAGAATAAAAATAAAAAGGCGTCTGTAACACAGACGCCTTTTTATTTTGTTTAAGGAAGAATCTTTTCAATGACGCCGCCGCCCAGCACCAGATCTCCCAGATAAAAGACAGCCGCCTGTCCGGGAGTAAGTGCTCGCTGCGGTTCATCAAAGGTCACGCGTACCGTGCCGTCCTCCAGCTGCTCCAACAAGGCCGGCTGTTCGCGGTGACGGTAGCGCGCTTTGACCAAAGCGCGGCGGGCATTGGTCAGGGATTCGAGTGCAATCCAGTTTAAGTCTTTCACAATCATGATGCGGTGGAAGAGTTCTTCGCTGGACCCTAAGGTGACGGTATTCTGCACAGGATCGATCGCCGTCACAAAGACCGGTTTGCCCAGTGCAATGCCCAGTCCTTTGCGCTGGCCGATGGTGTAGTGAATAATGCCCAAGTGCTGTCCTAAAATATGACCGTTGGCATCAATAAAATTGCCGGGTACGGATGCATGCCCCGTTTCCTTTTGGATAAAGGACGCGTAGTCGCCGTCCGGAACAAAACAAATGTCTTGGCTGTCCGGTTTTTGTGCATTGGCAAGACCGTGGGAGGCCGCCAGTTCCCGAATTTCCGGTTTGCTGAATTCGCCGATGGGGAACAGGGCGTGGGAAAGCTGACGCTGCGACAAACCGTAAAGCATATACGACTGGTCTTTGTCGGGATCTTCGCCTTTGAGGAGTAACACGCGTCCGCTGCGAGCGTCTTCCATGCGGCGCACATAGTGACCGGTCGCAATATAATCCGCGCCTTTTTCAAGTGCAGCGTCCAGCAAAGCGTCAAATTTCAAAAATCGATTGCAGTTGATGCAGGGATTGGGCGTTTGTCCGCATTCGTAAGCCTGAATAAACGGATCAATGACCTGTTCGCGAAAGCATTCCCCAAACGGCAAAACCTCGTGCGGGAATCCCAGTTGGTCGGCAACGTGCCGCGCCATTTCAATATCTTTTTCATTGCCGCAAACGGTAGATCCTTCGGATTTTCCGTAATTGTGCAGTTTCATCGTTGCCCCGTATAATTCATAGCCGTCCTTCTGCAGCAGGATTGCCGCTGCCGAACTGTCTACGCCGCCGCTCATGGCGACCAAAACTTTTTCACGCTTCATAACCATACTCCTTTTCATTACTATGTATTATAATCGCTCGTCGAATTCCTGTCAATTCCTGAAAGTTTTCTTAGGATTACTGAATTTTCCTTGGAAAAGGTTGCACTTTTTTTGGAACATGGTATAATAATTTTGCATACTGCTCATGCATTTTGACGAAAAGACAGCTAAAGCTGGAGTTGTCATCGAAGGAGGAATATCATTGAATTTACGATTTACTGCTGCTCTCTTTGCCGGGAAAGCGACGGCATTGTTTTGTAAAGCGGTCAAAAAAGGCGGCACCAATAAGCCGGGGGCGATTGCCTGTAAAATTTGCCCTGATTTTATCAAACGTTTTACCAACGTGGACTTGAATAAAGTCATTTTTATTACGGGCACCAACGGGAAATCGACGACCAACAACATGGTGGTCCATACGCTCCGCAGTGCCGGAAGAACGGTCACAACCAATTTGGAAGGCGCCAAGTTGATGGGCGGTGTTGCAACGGCCATGCTCAACAATTCCACCCTCACCGGCATTATTGAGACCGAATACCTGATGTTTGA
>CALXIC010000159.1 GCA_944388265.1 uncultured Clostridia bacterium
CTTTTCGCCGTTGAGTTCGCGCACGATGTTTGCCACACGCATGCCGCGCTGACCGATGCAGGCGCCGATCGGGTCGACGTTTTCGTCTTTCGACCACACCGCAATTTTGGTGCGGGAGCCGGCTTCACGCGAAATGGATTTCACTTCGACGATGCCGTCAAAAATTTCCGGTACTTCGGTTTCAAACAAGCGGCGAACCAATTCGCGGCTGCTGCGGGATACTTTGATAAAGCATTTGCGGTCGGATGCGACCACATCGCTGACATACACTTTAATATGCTGACCTTCGGTGAGAGTTTCGCCGGGGATCTGTTCATTCTTAAAGAGGGTCGCTTCATTTTTGTCCAGTTCAATGATCGCGTTGCCGTTGGGTTCAATTTTCTGCACCACTGCCGGCAGCACTTCATACATCTTAGACTGGTACTGTTCGAGCATCTGCGATTTGACCGCATCGTTGATGGCCTGATGGATCAGGTTTTTGCCGCTCTGCGCAGCGATACGGCCGATCTGCTTGGTGTCGAGCTTCGTGACAAAACGAGAGCCGACTTTCATACGCTTGTTTTTCGCATACGCTTCTTCCAGGCTGATCTGGCAGGTGGGATCTTCCACTTCTTCCACCACTTCCAGCGAAATGGAAACGCGGAACTTGTTGTCCAGCGGATCGATTTCCACAATCACGTTGTCGTCGCCGACGTTGTAGTATTTTTTGACCGCCACGGTAATGGCGTTTTTGATGTTGTCGATGATGTTTTCTGCACGGATCCCTTTTTCCTCTTCCAGCAGGCGAAGGGCGTCAAAAAATTCGGTCCCGATGCGTTCGTTAGCCATTTTGTTTCTCATCCTTTCCTTCTCTTCCAATCAAAAATCCAAATCGTCGTCGTCGAGTTTGACAAACGAGCATTCCGACGTCTGGAATGTCCATTCCTGTTCTTCTTTTTCAATGGTAAACGTCCCGTTTTCATAGCTTTTCAGCACGCCGGAGAAGTTGCGTTCCCCGTCACGCGGACGGATGGTGCGCACCAAAACCGCATCGCCGATGCAGACCTCAAAATGATCCGGACGGCGCAGTTCGCGGTTGAATCCGGGAGACGACACTTCCAGATAGTAGTTTTGAGAAATGAAGTCCTCTTCGTCGAGCTTATCACTCAGCGGACGGGAAACTGCCTCGCAGTCGTCGATCGTCACCCCGCCGTCGGCGTCGATGATGACCCGTAAAAACCAGGACGATCCTTCCTTTTCAAAGCGCACATCCCACAAATAGACCCCGACTTCTTCCGCAATCGGAAGCGCCAGATCATAAACGCGGGCGGCCGTGTTTTTCTTTTCTGCCATAACATCCTCCAAAAGCAACGGAACATAAACGAAAGACTGAACGAAACCGCTCAGTCTTTCCTTTCTACCTTATTGAACTTTAATTATTATAGCATGGCAAAACTGCCTTGTCAAGCGTCATCCTTCCAGCTGGCGCGCCAAAAAACCTGCCGCCGCTTCGCAGAGTTTGACCTGCACCGCGCCGGCCACATCCCCTTCCTTTTCGGACAGAAAAAGCACCGCGCCGCAGACGTCGCTTTGCGCAATGATCGGACAGGAGACGAGCATAAACCGGTCGAGCCCCTCCACCGGCTTGATAAAATCGTCGCTTTCCTGGCGGCGCGCCAGTTCCCGGCGCATCTTCATCGCATCTTCCAAAAGCGGCGATACCCGGCGTTCGAGTACTTCTCGTTTCGGAATCCCCGCTGCCGCCACTACCTGCTCTTTGTCACAGATGAGCACCGGACGTCCGCCGGTACGGCAAAGTACATCCGCATAATCGGCCGTATAGTGATCGAGTTCGCCGATGGGCGAATATTTTTTAAAAATGACCCCGCCGTCGCTTTCCGTAAAAATTTCCAGCGGGTCGCCTTCCCGGATGCGCAGCGTCCGGCGGATTTCCTTCGGAATCACCACGCGCCCGAGATCGTCCATTCTCCGCACGATTCCCGTAGCTTTCATACTCTATCTACTCCTTTGATTTTCGTATTTACACGATCGAATTTGTCAAAGCCCCTCGTTTTTATACAATGGTTTGTATAGGAGATCTTGAATCGTTGTCCTCTTTAGTATGACTGATTTTCTGGAAATTATGAGATGATTTACATCATCATGAGAAGAATTCCTCTCATTTCGTACCAATACTCCGCTTTTTCATGATCCCTATTTTTTCTCCCCGACCATATTTCAACATCCGTGACGCTCCGTAAACAAGCGATGACCGCACTTTTTCGATAAAAATCAAAAAATCCCCAAAATGATCTTGACATTTTTCTCCAAAAGTGATAGTTTAAAGTAAACCGTTGAGGAAGAGTAAGTACCTTTACAAGGCGCTTCACAGAGAGTCGCAGGTGGTGGGATTGCGGCAGGAATGCTGTAAAGAGAATGGACTTCTGAGGGCAAGCCGAACTGTTTAGTAGGCAAGACGGAGAACACACTCCGTTAACAAAGAAAGCATATGTTGGTATGCGTGAGTGGGTGTATACTGCACCAAGCCGGGTGGCACCGCAGGAGTTTTTGTTTTGTACAGCTCTTGTCCCTGCAAATTTTTTGCACGGGACAAGAGCTTTTTTATTTTCTCAAAAAGGCCTCTCGTCCCCAAAATAAGGAGGTTCTTTATATGAAATTAGAAAACTATCAGGTGTATCTTCCGAACTATTCCATCGGGGACAAGATTTACGATAACATTGGGTCGGTCTGTGAGTCTTACGGAAAAACCGTCTTAGTCATCGGCGGCAAAAAAGCACTGGCTGCCGCGTTTGAAAAAATCGAAGCCTATACCAAAAAAACCAATCTGGTCATCATCGGCAAGGAGATCTATGGAGAAAACTGTACCTATGCTGCGGTGGAACGCCTGCGAAATCTTCCGTCTTACCAGGAAGCGGACATGGTCTTTGCCGTTGGGGGCGGAAAGGCACTCGATACGGTCAAATGCCTTTGCATTCCCGATGAAAAGCCGGTCTTCTCCTTCCCAACGATCGCATCCAACTGTGCCGCCTGCACCTCCGTCTCGATCATGTATCAGGAAGACGGAACCTTTTTAAAACCGCACTTTTTTAACCGGCCGGTGATGCACACCTTTATCGATACCGAAATCCTCGCAAAAGCGCCCAGCCTGTATTTATGGGCCGGCATGGGCGACACCTACGCCAAATACTACGAAGCGGCCATCTCCTCCAGAGGAGAAACCCTGGAGCACTACACCGCACTGGGAGTCGCCACCAGCAGCATGTGCCACACGCCTTTGATTCAGTACGGCAAGCAAGCCCTGCTCGACAACCAAAAAGGGGTCTGTTCCTACGCGATGGAACAGGTGGTGTTAGCGATCATTGTCACAACCGCCATCGCCTCCATCTTTTTGACCAAAGATTATACCCCCGATTACAACAGCGGTTTGGCTCACGCCATTTTCTATGCCCTGACCGCTTACCCGGTCATCGAAGAACATCATCTCCATGGCGAAGTGGTGGGCTTCGGCGTGCTGATTGCCCTGCTGGTGGATGAGCAGTACGAAGAGTTTGAAAAAATCTACACCCTGAACCGTTCGCTTTCCCTTCCGACCTCACTGGAAGAAATTGAGATCACCCCAGAACAGTGGGAAGCATGCGTCAACCGCATTCCGGATATGTCCGACATCGCCCATTATCCCTATCGGGTCACTCCTCAAATGCTCCGCGACGCCATGAAAAAATTAAATGAAAGGAGAGAAAACCATGCAGACTAAAAACGGAAAAAGCACGATGATGATACTGGGGGTAGCCTTTGTATGGTTTTCCACCCATTTCGGCGGAGGGTTTGCTTCCGGCGCCCAAATCTACAGCTACTTTGTCCAATACGGATACTGGTGTCTTTTGATGCCGGTTCTGGCTATGCTGTATAACGCCGTATTCTTTGCCTACAGTCTTCACTTTGCAAGAAAACACGAAGTCTACGACTACCGCTCCTACAACAACGCTTTTTACGGGAAATTCGCTCCCATTTTTTCCAATTTATTTGAATTGCTGTACCTTTGCGTGATGTGCATCGCCCCTGCGGTCGCGTTTGCCACCGGCGGCGCCACCTTGAGCGAATTGACCGGCCTGCCCTATCTGCTGTGCACGCTTTTGATCGGCGTGGTGATTTTTATCATTTCCATCTTCGGTACCGATCTGGTCAGACGCGTCGCGTGGATCGTTTCCATCTGCATCATTGCGGGTCTGTTGGTGGTGTATCTTCCCAATATTTTCACCCAGCTTCCGGAAATCTCCCGCTCGCTCCAGGCCATGCAGGACGCCGACACTTCCTTTTCTGCCGCGCTGTATTCCGCCTTTTTATACGGAACCTTCCAGCTGTGCAACATCGCCGTGTTCGTTCAGCACGCCAAATCCTTTGATTCCCCCAAAGACGCCGTAAAAAGTATGGGTGTGGGGTTTGTCATCAATGCGCTGATGATGGTCATGGTCGTGGTGGGACTCATCACCATCTATACCAACCCCGAAGCCGCCACCCAAAGCGTCCCCACCCTGTTTATGGTGCAAAACGGCATCGGCGCTCAGTTTATGCTGCCCTTGATCTCCGTTTTGATTCTTTTGGGCGCGGTATCGACCGCCGTGAACATGGTGGCCGCTATGGTCAAACGCCTTTGCAGCTATCAGCGCCCGCAGAAATCTTCTACTGCCGAAAATACCACAGCTGCGCGTTCGTTTTTGAACCGGCCGATCGGAAAATTCCGGGTAACCGGCAAGGAAATTTTGGCCGCCCTGATTTGCTGCCTGATTGATTTTTCCGTTGCCCAGTTTGGCCTGCTCACGCTGATCCAAAAGGCTTACAGCTTCTTGGCTTACCTGGCGATTCCGGTGATTGTCATTCCTTACATCATTCACGCTATTGTCACCCGGCTGGATACCAAGTCTTTCGAACAGAAAAAACTGTCCTAAGTTCTTTTAAGAAAGACCATCTCCAAAACATACTGCCAAAAAAGCCCCAGAGATTCCTCTGGGGCTTTTTTCTGTTCTGTCACCGCATGACAAATCATTCAAAACTTAGGAACGATCCATGCTCACGGGCAGAGATTTCCCGTTGATACGCTTTCGAGCATTTGTTCCAAAATATGTGCCGCTTCCAACAGACTGTCGCGGTCCGTTTCGTCAAAACGGGCGGGATACGGGCTGTCGATGTCCAGCACGCCGATCACCTCACCCTGCCGGTGCAGCGGCACCACAATTTCCGACCGGGACGCCTCGTCGCAGGCGATGTGTCCGGGGAACTGGTGCACATCTTTTACCAACTGCACCGCATCGCACGCGACCGCTGTTCCGCAGACGCCGCGTCCGATCGGAATTTCAATGCATGCAGGTTTTCCCTGAAACGGCCCCAGCACCAAGCGGCCTTCTTTCATCAAATAAAATCCCGCCCAGTTGATGCCGTCCAGCTGCTGCATCAAGAATGCCGAGGCGTTGGCGAAATTTGCAACCGGATGAGGCACTCCGTCCAACAACGCCCGGAGCATGGCGCACAATGTTTCATAATCGGTCTGTTTCCACTGCATGAAGATCCCTCTTTTTCTGCAAAATAAGTTCTTTTTTAGTGTACCGAAAACTGGAAAAAAGTGCAAGCAAAATTCCCTTGTTTTTTAAAATAGAAACCACTATAATAATAAACAAATATTTCGAAAGAAGGGATTGTATGAACGCCTATTTGTTTGTGCATTTTCGTGAAAAGACCACGCCGGACGGCGAACAGGTTCATTTTGGGCTCAGTAAAGATGGCTTCCATTGGGAAGCGGTCAACAACGGCGCCCCGGTGTTGTGGACGTACTGGGGTACCAAAGGGGTGCGCGATTTCACCATCGTGCGCCATCCGCTGACGGGGAAAGTCACCATTTTGGCGACCGACTTGAGCATTGCCTACGGCTACCGGGCATTCGGTCCCAAACGTTTTTGGAAAGAAGTCAGCGAACACGGCAGCAAAAAGCTCTGCATCTGGGAATCGGACGATCTGGTGCACTGGAGCGAAGGCCGGCTGGAAACGGTCGGTGCGGAAAACTTCGGCTGTGTGTGGGCGCCCGACGCGATTTTTGATCCCAAAACGGAGGAATTCATCCTGCACTGGTCGTCGAGTACTTCGGAAGACGCCTTTGAGAAAAAGCGCATCTACTACAGCCGCACCAAAGATTTCCGTTCCTTCACGCCGCCTCAGGTGCTTTATGCGCAGTCGGACAGCAGTGTGATTGACTCAGCGATGTATGAAGAAAACGGGAAGTACTATCTCTTTGTCAAAACAGACCAGCCGCCGGTGCAACCCATTTTGCTGTGCGCCGATGCGCCGACCGGTCCGTTTACCCGGATGGAAGCCTTTGACCGCACAATGGCATCCATCCACGGCGGACAGTACGAAGCGCCTACCGCAGTCAAACTTTCCGACGGACGCTGGTGCCTGTTTTTGGACTACTACGGTGCGCGCGGCGCCGGACAGGGTTATGTGCCGTTTTTGTGCAGCGATTTGTCGGTAGGCGAATTCGCCCGCTCGGACGAACAGTTTTCCTTCCCCTACGGGTTCAAGCATGGAACGATCTTGCCCATTACAATGGAAGAATATGACCGCATCCGAAATTTTGACTGGAGCGATCAGGGATACGACTGGTAATCTTTCCTCACGAAAGACAGCCGCAGAGAACTTCTCTGCGGCTGTCTTTTTGTCTAAAAAATCACAAAAAAACCGTTTAAAAATGCGCCTTGACTTTCCCATAAAAATCGCTATAATGAGCCTAGACGTGGATAGTTTACACAAAACCGGTTACATTTTCAAACGAATATTAAGCATTTTTTCTATGAATTGTAAAAAGGAGAATTGCTATGATGTTTTTACTCGAACGCATTGGACGCTTAGTCGATGAACTGTCAACGCTGCGCTATCCTGCAAGCGTTGCCATCCCGAGTTACCGCATGCTCAAAAGCGCTGACCGCTTTTCCGATGTGGCGCATTTGGACACTTCTTCGTGGGAAACCTTTGACTGCCAGCAGATCTGGGGCGGGCACCGGGAGTATTACTGGTTTGCAACCGAAGTGCAGATCCCCGCTTCCTTTGACGGCAAATGCGTGGCCTACCGCATCACCACCGGACGGGAAGGCAACTGGGATGCGACCAACCCGCAGTTTTCGGTCTACATCAACGGCAAGCTGCGGCAGGGCTTTGACGTGAACCACCGGGAACTGATCCTTTCCGACTGCGCCAAAGCGGGCGAAACCTTTTCCATCGTGCTGTCCGCCTTTACCGGC
This sequence comes from uncultured Clostridia bacterium, assembly GCA_944388265.1. Classification (GTDB taxonomy): domain Bacteria; phylum Bacillota; class Clostridia; order Oscillospirales; family Ruminococcaceae; genus CALXIC01. The sequence goes on from CALXIC010000159.1 coordinate 7,287, forward strand.
GATCAAAATTTCAGCCTGCTGTTGAAGAGCGAACTGCTCGTACTGGATCAACCAACCGAGCAGTATTATTACGACGTGCTCGTCCCCTACCAGGCGGCGTCGATTCTCCCCAAAGACGACACCACCCGGATTCGGATTCTGCAATCCCTCAACGATTCCTTAAATCTCCTCGATCTTCGGGAACCGTACAGCGAAGCATATTATCAAACGCTCTGCGAAGCGAGCGACTATCTGATCACCGAATTTTACGAAAAACAGAAAACCGACTGCAAGGAGACGGTGTTCTGTGTGGGGCACACCC
>CALXIC010000160.1 GCA_944388265.1 uncultured Clostridia bacterium
GGTGCCGATCGGGGACGCCCCGGTGGCCAGACCCAGCACGCAGTGCGGGTGCAAAATGACCTGTGCGGAGATGATGTTGGCGGCCTTGCGGCTCATATCCTGATAGTTGGCTGCTTTTACAATTTTCATGTTTCGTGCCTGCCTTTCTCTTCCTGTCTGTTATCGTAACGCGAACGGCGTTTCTTGTCAATGGGCGCTTTCGACGATGCGGCACATTTCTTCCCAATGCGCTTCCATTTCCCGCACGAGCGCAAACTGGGTGCGGCAGCGCACGAGGTTGTGGGTGGGGTATTTGGTGCGGAAATAGGTGTCCCCTTCGAGGTAGTCGGTCAAAAAGCGCATGCCGCATTCGAGGGTCATCATCTTTGCCCCGACCGGCAGCAGGGCACGTTCGGTGTCGGTGAGTTTGCCGCCGCAGCCTTCCAAAAAGCCCTTGGTGTAGAGCGCAAACAGATTCAGATCGAGGTGCACCTTCGAGCAGTCTTGTTCATCCTCGGCGGCGGTGTTGGCGCCGAAGCGGATGGAATCGCCGAAATCGTTGACCGAAAAGCCGGGCATGACGGTGTCGAGGTCGATCACGCAGACCGGGGTCTGATCGGTTTCGTCGAGCATGACGTTGTTGAGCTTGGTGTCGTTGTGGGTGACGCGCAGCGGCAGTTTTCCGCTCGCGTGCGCATCCATTAAGGTGTGGGGAAAGGCTTCGCGCGCCCGCACAAACGCGATTTCGTCCGCCACTTCCGCCGCACGTCCGAGTTTGTCGGCAGCAACGGCTTCTTCAAACAGGCGGTAGCGGTCGGGGGTGTCGTGGAAATGGGGGATCACTTCATGGAGTGTCGAGGCGTCAAAACCGTCGAGCTGCTGCTGGAAGCGTCCGAACGCCACGGCGCTTTGATAAAACTGCGAAGGATCGGTGACCGCGTCGAGGCTCACGGCATGGTCGATGAAGAGGTACGCTCTCCAGTAACTGCCGATGGAATCGCGGTAAAACCAGCCGCCGTCCTTGCAGGGCACGAGGTTCATGCATTCGCGGTCGGCGTTTTTGCCCGCCGCTTCGAGGCGTTCGCGCAAAAAGCCGGTCACGCGGCGGATGTTTTCGATGAGTTCTTCCGGATGACGGAACACTTCATGGTTCATGCGCTGTAAAATGTAGGGGCGCACGCTGCCGTCTTCCTGCGCAAAGCGCGCCAAAAAGGTGTCGTTGATGTGGCCGCTGCCGTAGGGCATGGCGTCGAGATAGGTGCCGGTAAACGAAAAGGCCGCAACGGCTTCGTCTTTTTTGGCACAGAGTTCTTCACGGGTCATGTGCTGCTTCCTTTCCTCAATCCCAGAGATTTTGCGGGTACAGTCCCTGATCTTTCATCTGCTGAATGGCGGCGGTGACGACCGCTTTGTCCGCTTTGTAGGTCACGCCGTACCAGCGGTCGGTCGAGGTGAGCACCTGTACGGTGGCTTTGCCCTCTTTCAAGAGGCTGTCCACCACGCTCGGCAGGAAATATTCCCCTTTGAGCGGGTTTTCTTCCATCGCTTGGGTCAAGAATGCCGGGAAGCGGTCTTTGAGTTCCGTTAAGATGCTGTTGGTAAAGCCCCACAGGTTCATCGACACGGTGCAGTCGCCCGAAAGGGAGGTGAAGGTTTTGCCGTCGTCTTCGGTGTAGGCGGCGCCGTCTTCGCGTTTTTCGATGTGGGTGCGTTCGTGGATGTCGGTCAGATAGCCTTCGCCGCTCACCTGGCAGACGCCGCGGGCGACATGGCCGTTTTCCGAGAGGGTGTTTTTCAGCAAAAAGCCCACCATCGCGTAGCGGTAGAGCGCGTCGTCCTCATGGGTGGTGAGGTAGTCGTAAATTTTCTGATAAGCCGCCGGGCCGTAGTAGTCGTCGGCATTGATGACGGCAAACGGACCGTCCACCACATCGGCAATGCTCAAAATCGCATGGCCGGTGCCCCAAGGTTTGACGCGGCCTTCCGGCACCGAAAAGCCATCCGGCAGGTTTTGCAGATCCTGGTAAACGTAGGAAACGTTTGCTTTCTTGGCGATGCGGTCGCCGATGATGGCGCGAAAATCCGCTTCCATTTCCCGTTTGATGATGAACACGATGTTTTGAAAACCGGCGCGCAGAGCGTCATAGATGGAAAAATCAATGATGACGTGCCCCTGCGGGTCGATGGGGTCCATCTGTTTGAGCCCGCCGTAACGGCTGCCCATTCCTGCTGCCATAATCACGAGAGTCGGTTCTTTCATATCCATTCTCCTTTATATCGGCGCCACCGGCTGGCGGCGTTGGTTCTTTTTCTCAATTATAGAAAAAAAGACTTGATATTTCCAGCCAAAATAGTATAATGATTAGTAAAAAAACTTATATTTTTTTATTTTACGAATAGGAGGGCTTTATGAATCCGCCATTGGAACTGATGACTGTGTTAAAAGAACTGTATAACATTTCCGGCTTTCGGGTGTCGGTACACGATACCGAGATGAATGAACTGGCAGGGTATCCGGCAGGCAACAGCCGTTTTTGTTCCTTTTTGCAGCAATACCCCAAAAACCACGCCACCTGTGTGGAAACGGACAACGAAGCCTTTGAAAAGGTCAAAGCAGAAGAACAGATCATCATCTACCGCTGCAAATTCGGGTTGTACGAAGCGATTGCACCCCTTTACGATTTTGACCGGCTGGCGGGCTATCTGATGATGGGGCAGGCGATGGACGCCGCCGAAGGCAGCGGCGAAGCGATTTATCAGCTGTGCGCCGATCAGGTGGACGACCGCGAGCGCCTGCGGCAGGAGATTTCGCAGATCCCGACCTGTTCGCGCGAAAAAATCCTTTCTTACCTGAACATCATGCGCATCTGCGCCGAATACATCACCCTCACCAACCGTTTGAACGTGACCGACCGCAACCTGAGCCGCGAGGTGCGCACCTATTTGCAGGAGAACTATGGTCAAAAAATTTCCATCGAGCAGCTGGCGCGGCATTTTCTGTGCAGCAAATCGACGCTGATGAACAATTTCAAGAAAGCCTACGGCATCACCGTCAACCAGTATCTCACGCAGGTGCGCCTCGACCACGCCAAAAAGCTGCTGGAGCGGAGGGGCGTGTCCATCCGGGAGATTGCGGAGCTTTGCGGCTTTTCCGATCAGAACTATTTTTCCAAAGTGTTTTATAAGGCGTTTGACGTGACGCCCAGCCGCTACCGCGAGGACAAGCTGCGGCGGGTGTTTCCCTGACCGAAAGGAGCAAGACGATGACTTGGAATGAAGAAGCGATGAAACAGGCTGTTTGCTATGAATTGTCCTGCTGGCCTTGGGGCGGCGGCTACCGCCCGAAGACCACCGCGCGCATCGCAAAATCCGCCGAAGGGCTTTATATTGAAATGGTGTGCGAGGAAAAAAATCCCCGCCGCACTTATACCAACATGGACGACCCCGTCTACCGCGACAGCTGCATGGAATGTTTTCTCTCCCTCGACCGGACGGTGGGGTATTTGAATCTGGAATGCAACGCAAACGGGGCTTTGTACTGTGCGTTTGGGCCCGACCGGGCGCACCGCTTTCTGCTGGCGGAGCGGGGCATCTGCCGCCCGCAGGCAAGTGTGGAAATTCAGGACGATCGCTGGATGGTGCGCTTTTTCGTCCCCGAGGAGACGCTTCGCGCGCTCTTTCCAAAGGGTGCCCAAGAGGCGCTTTGCGGCAATTTTTACAAATGCGGCGACGATACCGATGTTCCGCACTACGCTTCGGCGTTTGAGATTCCCTTGCCGCAGCCCGATTATCACTGTCCGGCCTATTTTCAGCCCTTGTTTGTGAAATAATGGACAAAAATTTTGCACAATTTTTTACTTAATTAGTAAAATAAAAGGTATTTTTTGAAATGACGCTTTACTTCATTGACAAAAAAAATGAATGATTTTATAATACCGTTGTAAAATAAATCAAATGAAAAGCAAGCAAAGGCGCATGATGGGACAACATTTCTGGCATTCGGCTTTGCTTTCTTTACATTTTGGGAAAGGTTCGTGAAAAAGATGAAAAAAAGACTCTTTGCTGCACTTTTGGCTACCGCCATGGTCGCTTCGTTCGCTAGCTGCGGCT
>CALXIC010000161.1 GCA_944388265.1 uncultured Clostridia bacterium
AGGGTGTTTTTCATTTCCTCGCATTAAAAACGGAAATCTCGTTTTCCTGCTTCAATATCCTTTAAATTCTGTTTGGCAATGGCACGGACTTTTTCGTTCGGTACCGTTTCAATCTCTTTGGCAATGAGCGCTTCGCCGGTTTTGCGGGTCTGTTCCGACGCATAATCCATCAAGTATTCTTTCAGCGTCATCAACGCATTCGGATGGCAGCAGTTGACGATCTGCCCCGATTTGCAAAGAGACATAAAGCGGTCGCCGGTACGGCCTTCGCGATAGCAGGCGGTGCAGAAGCTCGGCACATAGCCCAGTTCCATCAGCCAATTCACCACTTCATCGAGGGTACGGCGGTCGGAAACGTCAAACTGTGCGGAGTTTTCTTCTTCCGGTTCTTCTTCCACATAGCCGCCCACGCTGGTGCGGGAGCCGCCGCTGATCTGCGAAACACCCAGTTCGAGCAGGCGTTCACGCATCTTCTTCGATTCACGGGTGGAGATGATCATGCCGGTATACGGCACTGCAATACGGATGAGGGCGACGATCTTTTCAAAGAGATCATTCGGCACGGCGTTGGAGAAATCGTTCACGTCGATGTCATCCGCCGGGCAGATGCGCGGTACGCTGATGGTGTGCGGACCGACCCCATGCACCGCTTCCAAGTGTTCGGCGTGCATGATCTGACCGACAAAGTCGTAACGGTAGAGGTTCAACCCATAGAGAACGCCCAATCCCACGTCGTCGATGCCGCCTTCCATCGCGCGGTCCATCGCTTCGGTGTGATAAGCGTAGTTGTGTTTCGGTCCGGTCGGATGCAGCTGTTCGTAGGTTTCTTTGTGGTAGGTTTCCTGGAACAGGATGTAGGTGCCGATCCCCGCTTCTTTGAGTTTGCGGTAATTTTCCACCGTCGTCGCGGCGATGTTGACGTTCACGCGGCGGATGTCGCCGTTTTTGTGATGGATGCTGTAAATGGTCTGGATGCTTTCCAAAATGTATTCGATCGGGTTCATCTGCGGATCTTCGCCCGATTCAATCGCCAGACGCTTATGACCCATGTCCTGCAATGCGATGACTTCGCGGCGAATTTCTTCCTGGGTCAGTTTTTTGCGGGCGATGTGTTTGTTTTTGCCGTGATACGGGCAGTACACACAACCGTTGACGCAGTAGTTGGACAGATAAAGCGGCGCAAACATGACGATGCGGTTGCCGTAAAAGCGCAGCTTGATCTTTTTCGCCAGATCAAAGATGCGGGCTTTCACTTCTTCGGACGGACATTCGAGCAGCACCGCCGCTTCACGGTGGGTAATGCCCTTCATTTCGGCTGCTTTTTCCAGAATCTGGTCAATCAGCTCCATGTTTTCTTTGTTGGCTTCGGCATAGGCCAGTGTGTCCTGGATTTCTTCATCGCTGATGAATTCTTCTGCTTTGAGTGATTTGGGATCGTACATTTTTAAAAACCTCCTGCTTCAAATCCCGGTGCATCGCCGCGGTCGACGGTCAGATGACAGCCGATGGCCTGCATCCGCGCCTCCAGCGCCGCACGGCTTTCCGCCGCTTCTTCACCGGTACAAATTTTATTGTCATATAGTTCGTATTGCTTGCGGGTATCGACGGGCGAAAGATTGGGCATCACCACGTTTGCCCCCGCTAAAATGCCCCGTTCGCGCCCTTTCGGATCGATGGTGCCCAAAGCCGTTGTGGCCGGGAGCAGTACTTTTGGAAACCGCAGCCGCAAAAGCGCCAGACAAAAGAGGGTATCCTCCACCGTGCCGCCCGGTTTTTGGGCAAAGGGCGTATCGTGATGGGGCACAAACGACCCAATCCCGATCATCTGAGGCTGCAATTCATCCAAAAACTGAAAATCCCGCGCGAGATCGGCATTGGTCTGTCCGGGAGAACCCACCATAAAGCCGGCGCCCACCTGATAACCCAACCGCTTGAGCGTAAACAAGCATTCTTTCCGATGTGCCAGCGACAGTTCGGGCGGATGCAGCATGCGGTAATGGGCGTCCGTCGCCGTTTCGTGCCGCAATAAATAGCGATCGGCTCCCGCTTCTTTCAAGCGCCGGTAGCTTTCCTCACTGCGTTCACCCAGCGACAGTGTGATCGCGGCTTCGGGATAGCGGCGGTGAATTTCCGATACAATATCGCACATCCGCTCGTCGGTGTAATACGCATCCTCCCCGCCCTGAAGCACGAAGGTGCGAAAGCCAAGTTTCCAGCCGGTTTCACAGCAATCGAGAATCTGTTCTTTGGTGAGCCGGTAGCGGGAGGCGTGCGCATTGCTGCGCCGCAGCCCGCAGTAATAGCAGTCGTTTTTGCAAAAGCTCGAAATTTCGATCAAGCCGCGCGTATGGATGCCAAAACCAAACTCCCGCTCCCGCACAGCACGCGCGCGGTCGTAAAGTGCTGGACGATCCATCGTCTCGCGGTGCTCCAACAGCCACAGCCAATCCGCATGCGCCATCGGCTGTCCGGATTCGACACGATCGAGCAGTTCCAATTCCCGCGTCATTCGAGCACCTTCGAAACGGCGGCCTTTGCCGTTACCCCGGGCAGCCGCCCCACCTTGCCAGAAAGCGCGCTCACCACATCCATTGGCGCATCCAATGCCACCGATACCAGCGAAACCTTCCGCTTGGGATAGGGAACCCCCATCCGTCCGATGATGACGTTTCGGTACTCATGCAGCAGGGCATTGAGCTGCTCCACCGAATCGGGATTTTCCACGACGATTGCCAAAATGGCCAAACGCTGTTCCATCTTCTTCCTCCTTATTCGGGCAGCGCAATCTGCCCCAAAATGCCGTTTAAATAGGCGATCACCACACCGTAATTGGACATGGGAACGTTCTGTTCTTTCGCCTGATGAATGCGGCTGATGACATATTTGCGGTTAAACATGCACGCGCCGCACTGAATAATCAAATCATAGCCGGACAAATCTTCCGGAAAATCGGAACCGCCGACAACGTCCACCGTCAAACCGGCGCCCACCCTTTTGCGCAGCAGACGCGGCAATTTGACGCGGCCGATGTCCTCGTCCAGCGGTGCATGGGTGCAGCATTCGGCAATCAGCACCCGCGACGCTTCCGTCAATCCATCAATGGCATGCGCCCCTTCGATATAATAGGAAAGATCGCCTTTTAACGCCGCAAAGAGCGTCGAAAAAGAGGTGAGCATGCTTTCCTTCGGCTTCTGTTCATAGACGGTTTTAAACACCTGCGAATCGGTGATGATGAGTTTCGGCGGATACGCCAACGCCGCGAGCGCTTCCCCCAGCTTGTCAGTGGTGACACTCATCACCAGACATTTTTTGTCCAACAGTTCACGGATCGTCTGCACCTGCGGCAAAATCAACCGTCCGGCAGGTGCCTGGATGTCCTGCGGCATCACCAGCAGCACCAAATCGCCGTCCGACGCCAACTGTCCGGTGATCCAGCGCGGTTCTTTGGTCACATCCGCCGCACGAATGAGCGCATCTTTTAAAGCATCGACCCCTTCGCGCGTTTTCGCACTGACCAAAAGCGGCCGAATACCAATTTGTGTTTCGACTAGTGCGGCAAGGGCTTCGGTATTTTCCCGTTCATCACATTTTCCGATCACCGGAACGACCGGTGTTTCCGAAGCCTGAAATTTGGAAAACCAGCGCAGTTCTTCCTTCATTTCTTCGTCCGAAAAGACCAAAACCGCCACATCGGTCTTCTGCGCCGCCTTGCGCGCCGACTGCACGCGAAGATCCCCCAAATCTCCCGCGTCGTCAAAGCCCGCCGTATCCAGCAGCGTACAGGCGCCGATGCCTGCAATCTCCATCGCTTTGGTGACCGGATCGGTGGTGGTTCCCGCCTGTCCGGACACGATGGAAATCTGCTGATTGGCAAGTGCGTTCAAAAGCGAAGACTTTCCGCTGTTCATCTTGCCGAAAAATCCGATATGCACCCGGTTTGCCCCCGGTGTTGCTGTCAATTCTGCCCCCATGGTTCTCTTCCCCTCAAAAAAAGAGAATCCTCCCGTATCATGAGAGGATTCTCCGAAAAATCATCGTAATACGTTCATTCTGCGGAAAGAATACTCGCCGCAAAAGTACTTGTTTTGTTTTCACCGGTTTGCGGCAAGAGTACTCACCGCGCACCGTTTCTTGTTTTTACGATACCACACCCGGCATCGATTGTCAATGAGCATCAATATTTTTCGCGCTTCACATAGGTGGTGTGCAGCAGCTTATGCGCCCGCGGTTTGCCGGGAGCATCAAAGTATTCGTCATAGAGCACCTTGACCACCGGGCTTTCGTGCGACATCCGCAGCGATTTCTTGCGTTCGTCGTCGTAAAGCGCTTTGGCGCGCATGCCTTTGAGGTCTTTGTAGTTGCGCACCGAGTCGGACTGTACCGGCTGACCGCCGCCGTTGATGCATCCGCCCGGACAAGCCATGATTTCCACCATGTGATAGTTCTTTTCGCCCGATTTGATCTGTTCGAGGATCTTGCGAGCGTTGCCCAAACCGGAAGCGACGGCTACATTCAGTTCCATGCCGCCCAGTTTATAGGTGGCTTCTTTGATACCCTGCGTGCCGCGCACTTCTTTGAAGTTGAGGTTTTGACATTTGCCGTCCAAAACGACTGCCGCCGTACGAAGAGCCGCTTCCATGACACCGCCGGTTGCACCGAAGATTTCCCCAGCGCCCGAAGCGATTTCAAACGGCTGATCGAATGCTTCATTCGGCATGTCGGCAAAGGCTAGGCCGGCGCCCTTAATCATTTTCGCCAGTTCGCGGGTGGTCAGCGCCACATCGACATCGTCGAAATCAAAGGTACGCAGTTCGGGACGGGTGACTTCAAATTTCTTTGCCGTACACGGAATGACCGAAACGACGTAGAGGCTTCTCGGATCAATGCCGTGTTTCTGGCAGTAATAGCTCTTCAAAATCGCACCGAACATCTGCTGGGGGGATTTGCAGGTCGACAGATGCGGCAGCATTTCCGGATAATAGTGTTCACAGAACTTCACCCAGCCCGGGCAGCAGGACGTGAACATCGGCAGCGTCTTCTTGTTTTTGATGCGTTCGATGAGTTCGTGCGCTTCTTCCATGATGGTCATGTCGGCGGTGACGTCCATGTTGAACACCGCATCGACTCCCAAACGGCGGATCGACGAAACCATTTTGCCTTCGACGTTGGTGCCCACCGGCAAACCAAAACTTTCGCCCAAGGTTGCACGAATCGACGGTGCGGTAAAGAAGATGACCTTCTTGTTCGGATCGGAGATCGCATCCCACACCTGATCGATCTGGCTCTTTTCGTTCAAAGCGCCGACCGGGCAGGCGACGATGCACTGACCGCAGCCTACGCAGGGCGATTCGCCCAGCCCTTTTTCAAAGGCACAGCCCACGTGAACGTTGAAACCGCGGCGGATCGGGCCGATGACCGAAACGGTCTGCACATTCTTACAGGCAGCGACACAGCGCATGCACTGGATGCACTTGTTGTTGTCACGCACAATGTAGGGAGACTG
>CALXIC010000162.1 GCA_944388265.1 uncultured Clostridia bacterium
CCTCTAACGACTGATTGGGGCGCAGATAGGAAAAGATGGTCATCAGTTTATTTTCCATCCGGTCGCCCTGGCGGCTCCATTCACTCAAAAGCCGTACCTGCCGCAGCACCTCCGCGACATTCAAAAGCGCCGTGGTCGACAGCATGCCGCCCGCTTTCGCCAGCTTCAACGATTCCGTCGGACTTTGCAGATTGGAAAAATGCGGCGCACCAAAACGCGCCGACAACAAAAACGCATCGTTTGTTTTTTCCAGCTCATCGGTCACCAAACTCAGATTGGTATAGGGCCGAATCGCAAGCGCGCGCTGTCTGGCCGCTTCGCAGCAGGTCAGTGCCGAAAGCTCTTCCAAAATCTTGTCCAGTTCCAGCACTTTACAATATTTTTCTGAAATCGTACTAATCATTCGATCTCCTTTTTCTTTGCCGGTAAAACCAGCTCTTTATAAATCTTCAACGCTTTGGAAGCAGTGTTGGTATGCAGCTCCAGATACTGTTCGGTCACAAAATTCAGCCGTTCCAACGACTCTTCCCCCACGCGAAACGAAAACAACCGGTCATCGGGCGCATACAAAATATGCCGAAGCGCCTGCAAAACCGCAGGCGGTACCGGTGTTGTGATCGTCTCCTCATGCACCAAATGCGGCGCACACTTTGAACAGCAAAGCACGCCCCGCATGGGTAAAAACAACATCCCCTCGTCCTGATAGGCGCCGCAGCCGTCGCACGCCACCAAATTGGGCGCAAATCCCGCCAGACGCAGCAGCCGCCATTCAAAAATCGAACGAAGCTGCCGTTCGTCGCGGCGATCTTCTTCCAGCAGTGCGAGCGTGTTCAGCAACAACCGCTGATAGTTCCACGCATCCTCCGGAGCCGGGGAAATATAATGCATCAAATCGCAAAAATAAGACGCCAGCGCCATCTTTACGACATCCTGACGCAAATGAAAAAAGGAACGAATACTCTGCGCACTGCGCACGCGATAGTTCTTTCGTCCCTGAAACAGCAAAAATTCCGAATAGCCAAACAGCTGGGCATGTCCGGAAAGTTTGCTCTTGACTTTTTTAATGCCGGGCGCCGACGCTTCCAATATCCCGTGTTCCCGGGTAAGAAGCGTCAGAATCCGGTCATGTTCTCCAATATCACGCTGCCGGATCACCACACCGGTGACCCGAATCCATCCGGACTCACTCATCGCCGGACAAACCGAAATTGGCAATCCAGCCATCCTTATTGCGCCAGTCTTCTTTTACCTTGACCCAGCACTGAAGGTTGACCTTCGCGTCCAAAAACGATTCCATATCGGCCCGCGCTTCAGACGCAATCTTCTTTAAGGTACGTCCGCCTTTGCCGATGAGCATGCCTTTATGGGTCTGCCGTTCGCAATAAATGGTCGCATCAATGTCGATCATCGAACCATCCTCGCGCTCGTGCATCTTTTCCACAACCACCGCCGTGCCGTGTGGGATTTCCTGCTGCATATGGCGCAGGATTTTTTCGCGGATCATCTCCGCGACCAGCACCCGCTCCGGCTGATCGGTGAGCGAATCGTCCGGGAAAAAGTGCACGCTTTCCACCAAGAACCGGTCGATTTCCGAAAGCAGGCGGTCCATCCCGTCTTTTTGTCCGGCGCTGACCGGCACCACCGCGTCAAACGGATATTTCGCCATGAGTTCCGCAATTCGTGCGGCAATCTGCGTTTTGGGGTCCTTGAGCAAATCGATTTTATTGATGACCAGAATCGCCGGTACCTGGAGCTTTTGAATCGACAAAATCAGCTGTTCTTCCGACGGATTGAGCCCTTCAAACGGCTCAACCACCAGCAAAACGGCATCGATATCGTTTAAGGACGTATTCACCGCACGCACCATCTGGTCACCCAAACGGGTACGCGCCTTATGAAGCCCCGGCGTGTCCATAAAGACATACTGTTTTTCCGCCACCGTCAAAACGCCGGTAATTCTTGTCCGGGTTGTCTGCGGTTTTGCAGACACGATGGCAACTTTTTCACCCAAAAGGGCATTCAACAGCGAGGATTTTCCAACATTCGGTTTTCCGACAATGGCAATAAACCCGCTTTTACTTTCCATCTTTGTTCTCCTTCTTCTTCCGATACGGGCAATCCGATTCCCGGAAGGCGCCGTACAAAAAGATAAACCACACCGCGGCGAGGCATTCGACCAAAAGCACCACAAACAGCACCGGATGGCTGCAAAGCGTTGTCCACACCTGCCGCAGTCTTTCGCCGTCCGAAAACAGCAAAACACCCACGACTACCGACATCGCCGCCATCATCAGCACGGCACCGGCAGCCGCATCCTTCGAAATCCGCACCAGCGCATTCTCCCGGCGGGTCGCCAGATCGGCCAGCGCCTCAATCGCCGTGTTCCACAATTCGGCCATGAGCATCAGCCCAAACAGGATGCACAGTACCATCCATTCCATCCGCGCAAGGCCGTACAGGATGCCGAATTCCGTCACCAGCACGAGCATCGTCAAATGGATGCGCAGATTGCGTTCGGTATAGACCGAACGGCTCACCCCGCAAGAGGCATAATAAAAACTTTTTCCCAACCGGCGGATTCCAAGAATCAGCCGTCTTCCCGCAGGTATCCGGTGACTCATAAGACGTAACTTGCGCCGCGCGACAAACCGAGTTTCGAGAGCACACCCTCTTCTTTTTCACGCATCTGAACCGCAGCCAATCCGCCGTCCACATGATCGTAGCCCAGCAGGTGGAACATCGAATGCACCGTCAAAAAGGCGATTTCGCGTTCGATGCTGTGTCCGTACATCTGCGCCTGTTCCATCGCTTTTTCCACCGAAATGACAATATCGCCCAAAGCCAGCGGCACCTCCGGATCGAGATGCTGCAATTCTTCTTTTTCCATCTGCGGGAACGAAAGCACATCCGTTTCACGATCAATCTGACGGTATTCCCGGTTCATTTCCCGAATGCGGGCATTGTCCACAAACGTAACGCTGATTTCCGTATCCGATTCAATGCCTTCGCTGATGAGGCTTGCATGGCAGCAGCGCCGAATCAGCAAACGAATGCCGGTCGGAATCTTGACCGCTTTCTGATCGTTTTTAATGAGTACTTTCACCTTATCCATCGTCTATCCCTCAATCTCTCTATAATCCATTCCATCAAGCATCAATTATTTTTCTCATAAGCGCGGATGATATCCTGTACAATCTTACTGCGGACGACATCCTTTTCCGAAAAACGCAAAATGGCAATATCGTCCACCCCTTTGAGCACACGGATGGCATCCGAAAGTCCGGATTTTTTCGACGCCGGCAAATCGGTCTGGGTCAAATCCCCGGTAATCACCGCCTTGGACTGAAAGCCCAGACGGGTCAAAAACATCTTCATTTGTTCTCTGGTGGTATTCTGTGCTTCGTCCAGAATGATGAACGAATCGTTTAAGCTGCGCCCGCGCATATACGCAAGAGGCGCTACCTCAATCGTTCCCTTTTCCACCTGACGGTTGAAGCTCTCTTCCCCCAGCATTTCAAACAGCGCATCGTAAAGCGGCCGCAGGTAGGGGTCCACCTTGGTTTGCAGGTCACCCGGCAAAAAGCCGAGGCTTTCTCCCGCTTCCACCGCCGGACGGGTGAGAATGATGCGCGTGACTTCTCCGGCTTTAAACGCCTTGACCGCCATGGCAACCGCCAGATAGGTTTTCCCGGTACCGGCAGGACCGACGCCGAACACCACCGTGTTTTGCCGAATGGCTTCGACATAACGTTTTTGCCCCAGCGTCTTTGCCTTCACCGGTTTCCCGGAATTGGTAATGCAAATGCAGTCGCTGCCCGCCATTTCACGAAGCCGGTCGGCTGAGCCGTCCTCATCCGAAAGCGAAATGACATAGCGCAAACTCTGCTCGGTAATCGCTTCTTTTTTATTTAACAGCATCAAAAGCCCTTCGATGGCGCGTTGGGCGCGTGCGATGGCTTCAGCGCTTCCGCAAAGCTTGACTTCACATCCACGATTCACGATCCGAATGCCATAATGCTCTTCCAGAATTTTCAGGTTTTTGTCAAAATCTCCGAACAAGCTGTGAATGTGCTCCGGATTCTCGATCTGAATGATTTTTTCCTCCACACAAGGTCTCCTTCCTGAGTGATACGGGAAAAGCGCTAAAAAAAGCGCTGTTTCCCTCTTGATTTTCAGAAAGTATTATACCATACTCGTCTTTTTTTGTATAATCACAAATTCCACAAAAATTTTATTCATTTTGCATGCCCGTTGCACCAACCGCCGATTTTTGCGTAATTTCCTCGTGACAAGTATATACCCGCCGGAAATGCATGCCGTCTTTTTCCTCTTCGACCGTTTCTTCCATGGAGATCACGGTAATTTGGGACAGTTCTTCTTCTTCAAAAGCCGCAAAGGCCTCTTCTGCCGCGGCTTTTGCCTGTGTCGCCGTCGCCCATACCGGCTCCGATCTGGTATATAGATAAGAAGTTTTGCGCCACCCAAACGGCAGCTCCTGTCCCCAAAGAGTCAAAGGCTCCACCGTTTCCACCACTTCCGCTTGGGTATTCTCCGGCGTTTTTTGGAACACACGAGTATCCAGCCATCGGCTCATCCACTGAATGCCGTAAAACGATTCCTGTCCGACGACCACATCCTGCTGCTGTTCATACGAAAAATAAAATTCCTGCACCCGCGTGGTTTTTGCCACAATGCTTCCTTCCGCACAAACCCGCTGCATCGATGCGCCGGGCGATACCCCGCTGATGAGCAGATCACCGGGAAGCACCACATCGCCCGCTTCCACCACACCTACTCCGACGAGCACTTTGGTTGTCAGAATTTCACCCGCGCGGGACGCGACCAAATCGTACGTCGTTTCCGGTTTGGCAATGGGGGCATCCACGCGTTCGGACACCTCCACCTCCAGCACACTTCCGGTGCGGTTGAGCGCAATCCAGCCAAAATCATCACTGTTTCGCATCATGCGTTCTGCCATCTTCTGCGGTTCCAGCGAGGAGATCGGCATTCCGCAGACGATCCCTTCCTCTTCGAGCAGCTGTTCCAGTCCGATTTTAGCTTCTTCAGAGCAATCGGGCAGCCGGATTTCCCACACAAACTGCGGCGCCGCAGCCAAAAACGCCACAAAAAAGCACCATCCGATCCACCATCCATACCGATGGCGAAACCGTCTTTTCCAAAACGGAAAGCCCACCCGCGTGGTTGCCCGACACCGTCCGCCGCAGCGGTGGGCACAGCGGCTCAGATCTTTGTAATCCGCCGCCCACACCCAGCCGGATAGGTTGTATTCCTGTAACCTGATGCCAAACACGTGCAGATTTTGCTGGCGAATGTGATTCACTAACCGTTCCGGTTCCGGACAAAGCGCCGAAAAGGACACGCACCCGCGCATCCACCGCGAAACCCGGCTTAACATACGGCATCCTCCACCAATTCAATTCCCAATATCCGTCCGCCCAGCAGCACCCGGTCGGGTGCAAAACATTTCACACAAAGACCGGTTCCCTTCACAATCGCCTGCATCCCTCTTAGTTGCAGACAAATGCAGGTTTCCTCATATTTGAGCAATTTTTGATACCCCTCCACCAGCAATTCCTCCGTACCGGAAAGCAAAAGCTGCGGCAAAAGCACCGACGGATCCGCTCTCATAATCGAAGCGCGCAGTCGATCAAGCGCCATGCACACCCCTCCTTTTCTGGGATCTTGGCATAACCGTCTTCCCTTCCCGCGTATTATATGAACATCCAGAAATCCTTATGAATCGAATAGGAGTGGTTCCATGAAACGATGGGGGCTTTTGCTGCTGTTTGTGGCACTTTTATGGGATGCCGCGACCTTTACAGAGGGGGTGCGGGAAGGGCTTTCCCTTTGCATCGATTTGCTCATTCCCTCGCTGTGGATTTTTTTGGTGCTCTCGGGGCTGCTGGTGAACGCGTTTGTGGACTGGACGCCGCCCAAATGGTGCGACCGCCTTTGTCAGAAACTGTTTCGGCTGCCGGGAGGGATTTTACCCATCTTTCTCATGGGGTGCTGCGGGGGGTATCCCATCGGTGCAAAGCTTACCGCAGAATTTGGAAAGAGTGCGGCGCTTTCCGACGAAAGCAAAACCAACCTGCTTGCTTTGAGTGTGTGCGCAAGTCCTTCCTTTTTAATTGCCGGATTTTCGATCCCGGTGTTTCATCATCCGCTTCCCGGGGTATTTCTTTGGCTTTCTTCGGTCTTCGCCTGCATCGTCACGGCGCTGCTCTTTGCCGACCAAAGCACCCGCATAAAACTTCCCAAACGGACGAAAACGCCCGGTTCTTCCCCCAATCTTTCCGTAATCATGCGGCAGTCGCTCCTGCAGATGGGAATGATCTGCGGCTATGTCCTGATCTTTTCCGGGACCGGCGCACTCTTGGGACAGCTGCCGCTTGCTTCCACTTTGCGCGCATCCTTGATGATGGTTTTGGAGCTGACGGCCGGCAGTCAGGAATGCATCCATTTTTCCTGGCCTTTTTCTTATCTGAGCATGGCCGCCGCCGCATCCTTCGGCGGCATCTGCATCCAAGGACAGCTTTTTTCCATTCTGGGCAAAGAAGCGCCCGAATGGAAACACTGGTTGATCCGGCGGTTGGTGCATGCGGGGATCAGTGTCGCCTGTTCCGCTCTTTGGATTCCCTTTTTGCAGCAAACAGCCGCCTGTTTTCAGTCGGGCACTATCATTGCAGTATCGGACAAAGCAGCCATCATCACCCCCATTCTTCTTTGGATGGCAATGCTGACCGCACTGCTGCTCGCCGGACAGCGGTCCCATTCTCCGTTGGAATAAAAAAGAGCCGTGTCCAATGCCCCGTGCTAATAAGGCAGTAAAAAGTAGCGAAAATGGTGTAACCCGATATGTGGCGGGTTACACCGTTTTCTTTTTATGCAGTGAGCTGTTTCGGTATCTGTGATGTGCTTCGCATCTGTTC
>CALXIC010000163.1 GCA_944388265.1 uncultured Clostridia bacterium
TTTTCTTTATGTTCGATCCGACAAGCGCGTCTGCATCGGTTTGCGTGCCCGATTGACGGGCATGGCAAGCGTTCTTGAAGACGTCTCCCTCGGACGATTGAGCCCATCGGCCATGGCTTCGGCAAACGACGACAGCAATGCTGCCATCGACTCGGGACATTCCCTCTTCTTATGTTCCACCCAACGCCCGATGGTGCTCATCCAGCCGTCGACCAAGAAATCTGCATACAGAAACCGGGATTTCCCATCCAAACAGGACGCACGCAGATAATCCATCGCCACCGGCTGCAAACAAGACCGTAAATCCCCCGAAAACGAATTTTGCCCCTGAATGGAAAGTGCGCGTTCATAAAACACGTGGTTTTCTTCCAAATACAAGCACAAGCTTTGTAAAAAATGACCGGGTGTCCGATCGGGGTCTTTTCGAATGTTCCACAAAAATTCGCTTTCAAAAATCCAGTGCACTAGATCGTATTTGTCCTGAAAATGATAATAAAAGCTTTTTCGATTCTTCTGACATGCCGCACAAATGTCGCCGATGCTGATCTTTTGGAACGGTTTTTGCTGCATCAGCAATTTCATTGCCTGTGCGAATGCCTGTTTGGTACCGGTGGAATCTGCCATCATGCCGCCTCCTGTCTGCACAAATCCCGCAAGGGGAATGTTTCGTTCGTTTCTTCGGCTTTTGTCGCCTTCAAACGAACCGATCGAATGATCGTTGCAGCAGGATATAAAAAAAGACGAGTCTCACCCGCTGCAAGCAGATAAGTCTCGTCATTTCAGATGAGGCCAGGAATGACTCCAGTATGTTGACATCATCGCACAAGGTGCTGACTACTCCCTTATTTCTTGTATTATAACACAAGAGATGGAAAATGAAAAGCCTTATTTTTCCTATTTTTTGATTTCATCCTTCTGATACCATTTTACCTAGCGGCTAATAATCTTGTAAATCATAATTTTATGGGTCATCCATCTCTTCATTTTTGTTTGGAAAAACATCAATAATGCTCATCTTCTGTAAAGACGATATACCTGTTCCACCGCCCAGATTTGATGAGGCAAAAATAATTTTTCTTTGGCTTCATCATAAGTTAGCCACACCAGCGTATGATCGGGTTCCGTTGGTACGGAAACGATAGTTCCAATTTCCATGTAATAAAAATAACCGATACTATGAAAATCTATTTTGGTTCGTTCTATAAACTGATAATACTCCCCTTTGCATACAAGTTCTTTTGGAATAACAGAAAGACCGGCTTCCTCCAAGGATTCCCTGATAATGCAATCCGCAGGAGTTTCATGACCCTCTATGCCACCGCCAAGCAAAAAATAACCGTTATCCCCATGATATCGAGGAACCCTCACAATCGGTATTTTACCATCCGCAGAAAAACCTATGCCATATGCACCTGTTCGATCTTTGTACGTTGTGTCAGCCTTTTTGAATCCAAAGATTTTTTCTAACATCGCCTCGACCTCCTGCTCTGCACATAATTCACAATGACAGTTGTCAATTTCATTTACAAATCAATTATACCATTGCGTTACTCGCTTTTCTACTGTCCGTCAACTTTGTTCGGAGAAAAGTGTTCACCGCACAAAAAAAGAGGAGCACAAGGCTCCTCTTTTTCCCTCATATTTAATCGTCGTAATCGGAATCGTATTCCAAAATGCTGCCGGACGATGCCAGAATCTTATATTCGTATTCCATCCGGTCTTTGTAGAATTCGATTTCATAAGCGGTCACACCGTCGTCGGTTTCCAGTTTCGCTTTGGAGAACGACACATCGTTCACCGAAAATCCGGCATGTTTCGCGGCGATGGATTTTGCTTCATCCAGCGTAATCGAACTTTCCTGCGAAGTCTGTCCCTGATTTCCAAACAATTCACTTTCTTTGCTGCGGATATCGCCGGTTTCGGCATGGACTTCATAATCGTATTCCGCCGAATCGGTATAGAAATCGAGTTCGTACGACCACACACCGTCGTCGCGATCCAGTTCCGTCTTGGTGAAGGTGGCGTCTTTCGCGTTTACACCGGCATCTTTGAGCACGATGTCCTTGGCCTCATCCAAGGTGATCTGACCATTGTTTTCGGTTGTGTTTTCGGTTTTGTTTTCAATCTGCGTGGTCTGATTGGAGACGGTAGACGTCTTGCGCGTTTCCTGATTCTTATCGAGAATGCTTCCGCTTGCGGCGTCGAGTTCATATTCGAATTCCTGATCTGCCGTATAGAATTCCAGATCATAAATCTGGCGGCCGTTGTCCTTTTCTTCTTTGGTCTTGGTAAAGGTCACGTCCGCTTCGGAAACGCCGGCGTCTTCCAAAACAATCTGTTTTGCTTCATCGAGCGACACGGTTTCACCGGTCGTTGTGGTCTGCGCCTGTTGTTTGTCGCTCAGTTCCTGTTCCTTTTTCACCACGGTACCGTCATTTGCTTTGATCCAGTATTCATATTCCGTGCCGTCTGCGTAAAATTCCACTTCATACACGAATTGTCCCTGTTCAAAGTCAAATTCCGTTCTGGTAAACTGTGCATCCACCGGATCCACTCCGGCATCCGCCAGAGCAAAGTTTTTCGCTTTTTCTGCTCCGATGGACGTGTCTTCCGCGATGGCGGAGGTGGCGAACACCGTTCCGGTTCCAAGTGCCGCAAGCACGGCAACGATCACGGCCGACGAGGCAACTGCTTTTGCGGGGGTACCAAAAAATTTCTTCAACGATTTCATATTTATGCTCCTTTCAATCCTGAGATATGACGATGAACGAATCTTCGAAAGGGTACGGTGTTTTTTCCTACTGTTTTTGTTCCCTTTCTTTGACTATATTATATCGTCGCTGGATTAAAAGAACATTAGAATTTTTTCATTTTCAAAAATCCAAGAAAAATTTTTGCATCCGTTATTCCTTGCCCGGTTTGGGGAGGGTTACCGTAAAGGTACTGCCCTTCTGATACACACTCTCGACCGAAATCCGTCCGCCGTGAAGTTCCACAATCCCCTGCACCATCGACAATCCAAGGCCGGTTCCCCCGCTTGAACGGGAAGAATCCGCCTGATAAAACCGATGAAAGATTTGCGGCAAATCTTCGGACGAAATGCCGATGCCATCGTCCCGCACCGAAAGAACCAATACATCCGGATGCTCTTCGAGCGAAACCCAGATATGGCCGTGATCCTTTCCGTACCGGTAGGCGTTGCTGACAAGGTTTGTGAGCATGCGGATCAAAAGCTGACGGTTGCCGCAAAGCAGTATGCCCTTCTGCGCCTGACATTCCAATTTGATTCCGCGCTCTTCAATCAGCGCCAAATCCTCACAGGTATCCAGCACCAGCGCGCCGAAATCCAGCAGTTCCATGGGATAGCGGTTCGCGCGGTTTTCCAGCCGGGTAAATGTGAGCATATCGTTGATGAGGCGGGACATGCGCTTCGACTGCCGGTGAATCACCCGCATCGCTTCGCGGTATTCTTCCTTGGTGCAGTCCTCTTCCAATGAATACTCGCACTGCGCCAAAATCACCGACATCGGCGTGCGCAGTTCGTGCGAAGCATCGGACGTAAACTGCCGTTCCGCTTCAAACGAAGCATCCAGCCGTTCAAACATTTCATTGAAGCGATTGGCCAAACGATGCAGTTCATCGCCGCCTTTGCCGATATCGATGCGCTGTTTCAAGTCGCCGCCGTGGCTGATGCGGTTTGCCGCCTGCTCGATTTGACGGATTGGGCGAAGCGCCCGGCTGGCAATCACAAACCCGCCGATCACCGCGAGCAGCACCACCAAAGGTAATACGATGAGGGAGAGCTTGGAGATATTCTGAAGCTGTGCCGAGCCCTTTGTTTCCGCGACGACCCCGCGCAGCCAAAGACCCGGGATTTCCTGATCGGACAATTCCCGGTCAAAAATATAGTAAAGCGTGCCGTTGATCCGCTGCTTTTGCAAAACCGAATTTTGAAATGAAAGCTCCGCCGTATCGCGCGCCACCGGATTTTCCCCATAAATCAGCGTGCCGTCTTCCTGATAAAGTGCCGTATAGACCCCGTTGACCTGATCCAAAAAATCATCGTCCACTTCCAGAAAGCCGTCGCCATAGCGCACAAAATGATCAACGTCGTTTTTCAAATCGACATCGTCAATATCGGTATAAAATTCGATCTCATCGTAATTGTGCTCCACCGTTTCAATCAGGTTATCCCGAATGGTTTTCTGAATGACCTGCTCGCTGACCGCCAGCACTATCCCATAGGTCATGGAAACCACGACAATGAGTGCTATGGAAAACCACAGCGTAATTTTCCAGCGAATGGAAAGATGCTTCAC
>CALXIC010000164.1 GCA_944388265.1 uncultured Clostridia bacterium
AGTGCGGTGGATTATCCGTATATGTGCGAAGAATAAGATACGTCTTTTTAAAAACAGCCGAAGCACACGCTTCGGCTGTTTTTCTGCGTTCGTCTTCACACAACATCCACAAAGTTTCCCCGTTTGAGAATCCTTATTTTTCTCTGAATACGGTTGTCATTTATTGGGATATCAGGTATAATATCTTTGATACATTTCCTTTTTCCGCGCCGGCTGGCGCACAAAATGAATCGATAGGAGCACGATATGGTCACACGCACTTCATCTGCCAAAACCACCACGCCGTCGCGCGGCAGACCCCCTCAAAAAAAGAATGCACCTCCCATCTCCAACTGGGCTTTGCGTCTGTTCGGCGCAGTACTCGCCTTGGTGGTGCTCATCAGCGTTGTCAGCCTTGCGCGAACGATCCAAAAGCGTTCCCAGGATGAAGCAGCGGTGGCACAGGGGATTTCGGTGCTGGAATCCCTTTCTTCCCGTTCGGTCAACGACATTGAAGAAAGCATCAAGGCGGACCGCCGCAAGGTCAAACAGGCCGCATTTGTAAAGGCGTTGGAAGAAGAAGACTTCAGCATCGCGGAAGCCTACGAAGATTCGGTGATCTGCGGGGATTCGCGCTCGGTAGGGATTGAACTCTACGGCGTGCTCGACAGTTCGCATGTACTGGCGGACATCGGCGCATCGATTACCAAGCTGGAAAATGATGTGGAAACCCTCAAAACCATCAATCCGACCTTCCTGTTTTTGTGCTACGGGCTGAATGATATCTTAAATTACGGCAACAACAACGCCAAGGGTTTTGTTGCGGACTACAAAACCATCATCCAGACGCTGCAAAAAGAGCTGCCGTCCACCCAAATCTGTGTGGACTCCATTTTGCCGGTTTTGGATGGCGCCAATGTCGATCAAAGCGCCATTGATGCCTACAACGTCGAAATCAAGGCAATGTGCGAAGAATTGGGCGTGCAGTACATCGACAGCACCGGCCTTTTGCGGGATGAAAACAATCAGCCCATCAACACCGAATACTATGAACCGGATAACGAACATTTCACCCGCGCGTTTTTGGAACCGTGGTTAAAACAAATGATGACCGAGGCTTATAATTATGAACCAGCAACCGACACAGACGAAGATGCTTAATGTTTATACGGTGATTGAAATCCTGCTTCTTTGCGGGTTGGCCGTATTTTTGGTGCTGCTGCTGCGGCAGGAGCCGAAAACCGAAAAATCGATCGAAGATCTTCAAACCCCGATTTTAAAAGAACTCAATCTGGATGTCATGCAGGAAGGCGCCGATCAGGACGTAAAGCGCGTCTTTGGGCTGAATGCAGAGGACTATGACGGTATTTGTTACTACATGCCCTCCTCGGAAATGGACGTCTGCGAACTGCTTCTGGTGAAACTCAAGGACAACGATCAAAAAGCCGCAGTGGTCAGCGCGGCGCAAGCACGGCTGGATACCCAGAAACAAAACTTTGACGGTTACGGCACCAATCAGACCGCCCTTTTGGAAGACGCCATCATCGATACCGCCGGCGGCTGTGTGCTATACGTGGTGGCGGAAAATCCGCAGGCGGCGGACGACGCATTCCATGACGCACTTTGATATTTTCGTGAAAGGGCAGCAATTATGTTATTCAGCAGTTTAAATTTTCTATTTGTTTTCTTGCCACTGACACTGCTGCTGTTTTTCCTGGTTCCGGGAAAAATCAAGCAGCTTGTGCTGTTGTTCACCAGCTTAATCTTTTATGCCTGGGGCGAACCGATTTATGTGTTGCTGATGATCTTTTCGATCCTCTTCAACTACATTGCAGGTTTGGATTTGAGCGCCATGGCGCCCTGCCGCGCACGAAAAATCAAATTTATTGTCGTCGTCGTGGTGAACTTCCTGATTCTCGGTTTTTTCAAATATGCCGGATTCTTTGTGGAAAACCTCAACGCCATTTTGCCGGTGGAAATTCCAAACCCCAACCTTTCGCTGCCGGTAGGCATTTCGTTTTACACCTTCCAAACCCTTTCTTACATCATCGATGTGTATTGGGGCAACGTCCGGGCACAGAAAAATATCATCTCTTTTGCCGCCTATGTGACGATGTTCCCGCAGCTGATTGCTGGTCCGATCGTCCGTTATTCCGACCTGCAGGAAGAACTTGACCATCCGAGAAAGGTATCCTTCCCCGCTTTTGGCGAAGGGGTTGCCTGGTTTTTGACCGGTTTGGGCAAAAAGGTGCTCTTGGCCAACAACATCGGTCAAACGTTTGAAGCCATCTATGCGCTTCCGCAGGATGAACGGTCGATGATGGCAGCATGGCTGGGCGCCATTTGCTATGCGTTTCAGATTTATTTTGACTTCAGCGGTTATTCCGACATGGCGATCGGTCTGGGCAAAATGATGGGATTCACCTTCCCGAAAAACTTCAATTACCCGTACACCGCCAAAAGCATCACCGATTTCTGGCGCCGGTGGCACATTTCGCTCTCCACTTGGTTTAGGGAATATGTGTACATCCCGCTGGGCGGCAACCGAAACGGTACGCTCAAACATTTGCGCAACATTCTGCTTGTATGGCTGCTGACCGGTTTTTGGCACGGCGCCGCGTGGAACTTCATCTTCTGGGGACTTTACTACGGCCTTTTGCTGATGATTGAAAAATATGTGACCGGCAAGGTACTCGTCAAACTGCCTGCGGTATTCCAACATCTGATTACCCTGATTTTGGTGCTGGTCGGCTGGGTGTTCTTCTTCTCCGAATCCGTCGGCGTTGCGTTCACCTATCTCAAGACGATGTTTTTACCCACCGGCACCATCATTGGAAGCACCTTCGTGTATTACCTCACCAGCAACTGGCTGCCGCTCTTGATCATGGTGCTGTGCTCCTGTCCGGCGTTTTACAATGTGTTTTTCAATCTGTCCAAATGCTTTGGCAAGAAAGCGCATGTGGCGCGTGCCGTGGGATATCTGCTGGTATTCGCCGCTTCCATCGCCTATCTCGTAGGCGCGTCGTATAACCCGTTTTTGTATTTCCGTTTCTAAGGAGGATGTGGTATGGCTGTAACCAAAAAACGCAAAAAAAAGACCCCTTACCGCATTCTGGCGGCAACCTTTCTGGCAACCATCTTTTTTGGCGGTGCGCTGAATCTGATTGTACCGGACCGCACCTATTCTCAGGAAGAAAACCGAAACCTGCAAAAACTCCCCGAATTTTCGATGGAATCGTTTTCCAGCGGACGCTTTTCTCAGGAATTTGAAAGCTATGTAAACGACCAGTTTGTCGGCCGCGACACGTGGATGTCCATCAAGAGCCGGTTGGACCGCATCTGCGGCAAAACGCTCTTTTCCGACGTCTATCTCGGAGACGGCGCCCTGTTTGAAGAGATCAAAACGCCTAATGAAAAAGCGCTCTCCAAAACCATCACCTCCATCAACGATTTCTGCACCGAACATGCAGACATTACATTCTCGATGATGCTGGTGCCCAATGCGGCCTGCATTCAAAGCGACCGGTTGCCGAAAAATGCACCGGTACGCGATCAAAATGAAGACATCGACTATTTCTATCAAGAAATCAACAACCGCATTCAAAAGATTGATCTGCGGAAAACCTTTACCGAACATGCGGAGGAGGAGCTTTACTACAAAACCGACCACCACTGGACGAGTCTTGGCGCGTATTACGCGTTCTTGCAGGCCAAAGATACGCTGGGCATTGAAAATGCCGCCAGTGAATATGACATCTATACGGTAAGCACCAATTTTGAAGGCACGCTGGCTTCCCGAAGCGGCATTCATCAATTTGAGGACGACATTCAAATCTATCTACCCAAAGTGGAAACGAACGACTACGTCGTGGAATATGTGGACACCATGACCAAAGAGGCCACCCTCTTTCAGGAAGAAAAGCTGAATCAAAAAGACCAGTATCAGGTATTTTTAGGCGGCAACCATGGGCAAATCAGCATCACTACCACGCAGACGTCCAGCGATGTGCTGATGATTTTAAAGGATTCTTATGCGAACTCCTTCCTCCCCTTCCTGACGCCGTATTACAGCGAAATCGTCGTGGTGGACCCGCGGTACTACACCGGCGATTTGGACACGCTCATCGAATCCAAAGGCGTGGATGACATTTTGTTCCTCTACAATGCGAACACGCTCTTTGAAGACCAATCTCTGGCCGGGGTACTGGATTATGCCGGTACCACCGAAGAGATGGCCAAAAAGCAGCAGCAAGAAGCGGAAGCTCAAAATGCTGCTGATGGTGAAAGCGATACCGACGCCCAAGCAGAGGAAGAAACCTAAAAAAGCATACAAAAAGCCCCGGCGATTGCCGGGGCTTTTCTTATTCGTTAGATTTCAATGATGTAGCGTTCATACGCATTGATGACCGTCGTCTCGCCAATCGAACTGACGCGCGGAAGGCGGCCATAGGTCATATGCATATGTCCGTGAACGAGATATTTGGCATGAAAGCGTTTCAAAAAGGAATGGAAACACTGAAAACCGCGGTGCGGCAAATCCTGTCCATCGTTATGACCATACGCCGGGGAATGCGCCACAAACAAATCCACGCCGCCCTTCAGCCACGCTCTGGAAGACAATTTGCGCACACGTTTGCGCATCTTCTTTTCCGTATACATGTTGACACCCGAAACCGTATACCGCATGGAACCGCCCAAGCCTGCGATACGGACCCCGTGGAAATCGACGACCTTTCCATCAATGCATTCACAGCCTTCCGGCGGCATACGCTCGTAAATAT
>CALXIC010000165.1 GCA_944388265.1 uncultured Clostridia bacterium
TAACATCCTCTCTTTTTCTCAGTTGCACTTAAAGAGCATTGGAGTGCTTCTTCGGCATGGCGGAAACACGTTTGCCAGAGAGCATTTCCAGCGCTTTGAGGACCGCGTCGCGGGTGGTTTCCGGAGCGATGACTGCATCCACAAATCCATTTTCGGCCGCTTTGAATGCACCGGCTTCTTCGTCGATGTATTCTTCTGCGAGTTTCTGACGGTCCGCTTTCAGATCAGCGGTGCCTTTGAGTTTATCATGGGAAACAAATTCCACATAAGCTTCCGGAGCCATTGCCGAGATCACGCCGGTCGGCCATGCCACCGTCACGTCTGCAACACAGGTTGCCAGGTAAGCAGCGCCGATGACTTCGCCCATCACAACGTTCACTTTTGCAGTCGTTGCTTCGGCATAAGCGCCGGCGAGTTTCGCAGCGCCTTTGATGAGTCCCGGGCAAGCGGTCATTTCAAAGCCCTTGGTGTTGAGCATGGTGACCACCGGAATGTTGTACGCATCGCAGACGCGCACGAATTTCGCTGCTTTGTTGCAGGCTTTCACGCCGAAGGAGCCTTCTTCTTCGTTGCTGGCGATAAAGCCAATCGGCGAACCGCCCACCGTTGCAAGAGCGGTGTAAACGCCCTTCGCGTAATCTTTGCCCAGCGTCACAACCGAGCCTTCATCTGCGATCGCAGCAACCACTTTGCACACGCAGCCTTCCGGTTTTTTCGCATAAGCGGACAAAACCGAAGCGCCGTCTGCTGCCGCAGCAGCTTCAAACAGCGGAGCCGGTGCAAGGTTGTTTTCCGGCAATACCGAGAGGAGCTTTTTCACTTCTTCAATGGTTTCTTCTTCCGTTTCGCCGACAATGGAAGCTACGCCGCCTTCCGCCAGGAATGCAGCGGTGCCGGCTTCTTTGCTGCCGCCTTTTGCGGTCGTCACAAACGGAGCGTTGAGGAAGAGTTCCGCCTCTTTGCTCATCACGACGAAGTCCGCGCTGGCAGCCATCAGAGCGCTCGTACCGGCACAGGTGCCCAGCACCAAAGCGATCTGCGGAACAACACCCGAAATTTTGTTGGAAAGCGCGAGAATTTCCGCATATGCGGCAAGCATTTCATTCGCTTCCGAAACTTTCGCGCCGTTGGAATCGTAAATGCCAACGACCGGGCATCCGACTTTCGCCGCCAATTCATAAACTTTTTTTACTTTCTTTGCATGCACTTTGGTCACTGCACCGCTCTGCGAAAATGCATAAACCAGGTTTTCACCAACGTAACCATAGCCGGTGACAACTCCGTTTTCCGCAAAAGCATCCAGTTCCACAAAAGTATCGGCATCAAACAATGCGGATAATCTTGCGCGTGCCGGGGCAGACTGATCGATCTGGCCGACATATTCCGCAAGCTTATTCATCTTGCTTTCCGAATTCATTTGAATTCCTCCATTCTGGTTTTTGTTCTGCGCGGGAAAAAACCATCTTTCACGAACGTAAAGTTCCTGAAATTTTTCCAATGTTAATTATAACCCATTTTTCCGAAAAAGACAAGCTGATTTTTACAATTTATGACGCTTGTCCTTTGGCGATTCTGCTCATAAAATGGGGTAAGTGCGCGGTTTGATTTCAGCGGGAAGCGCCAGCGTGTGCAAAAGCTCGTCCGCAACTTCCGGTGCAAAGCGCACGTCCGTCATTCCGGCGGCCTTCATCTCCTCGATGGCGGCGTTGGCAAGCGCGCCGAACACCACCGGATCCTGGCTGGAAATGTTCAAAATCTGGCCGTGCGGTTTTTGCAGCTGATATAAACAGGTTGATTTGATCTCCCGTTTTTCGACATACAGCAGCCCAAAGCGGGCTTTGGTGCCGTACATCTGGTTGAGGCGTTTGAGCAAATCGGCATCCTCTACCGGCAGAATGCGCACCGTGTCTTTCTTTTCCTGTTCCATCAGCGCGAGCCCTCCGGTTTTTTGACGGCGGTGCGGATGGCGCGCAGTTCTTCTGCGGTCAGCGCACGGCAGGTGCCCGGCTTGAGCATCCCCAAACGGATCGGCCCGACGGCGGTGCGTTTCAAACGCGCCACTTCCAGCCCCACTTCTTCACACATGCGGCGGATCTGGCGGTTGCGGCCTTCATGGATCACGATTTCGAGCACCACCCGTCCCGGTTCTTTGTGCAGGACACGCACGTCCGCCGGCGCGGTTTTGCGCCCGTCCAGATAAACCCCGGCGGTGAGCTTCACGATCTGTTCTTCCGTCACATCGGGACGCACGGTCACGCGATAGGTTTTGTTCACCGCGCGGGACGGATGCATCAGATCGTTTGCAAATTTCCCGTCGGAGGTAAAGAGCAAAAGTCCTTCGGTGTTCAAGTCCAAACGCCCGATGGGGTAAACGCGCTGTTCCGTTTCGGGCAGCAGTTCGGTCACACAGCGGCGGCCGCGGTCGTCGCTCATGGTGGTCAGGTAACCGCGGGGTTTGTTCATCATTAAGTAGACATGGGTTTTCTTCCGGGTGTAGTAGACGCGCTGTCCGTCCACCGTCACCAAATCTTTGAGCGGATCAATCTTTTGACCGGTCAATGCGGGGTGACCATTCACCTTGACCCGCCCTTTTTCGATCAGTTCTTCCGCTTTGCGGCGGGAGCAAATCCCCGCTTCCGCAATGATTTTTTGTACTCGCATTTTTTCCATCGTCTTGTTCCTTTCTCGTCCGGCATCCCGCCGGTCATGAGGAAGAGGAATCCAACGAAGGCGCCGCCACCAAATCGGTGGACGCCACCAGGGTATCCCCTTCCCAAAGTTCTGCGGTGCCAAGCACCGTTCCTTCCGTCATGGGCGCATAATAAAACGGCTCTGCCAATACTACAAGCTTCGCTTCTTCCGACGAATAGCTGCGCAGCGTGTCAGCCGCTTCCAGTAAAATCGTATCCTCCGTCCCGCCCACTAAGGGGCAGGAAAAGGTTTCGCCCGCTTCGAGCAGTGTTTCGCCCTGTGCAAATCCCGACTCATAAAGCGCCTGGTGATCGCTCCAGTCGTTGGGATCATTTAGCGTCACCGCCACGAGCGTCACCCCGTCTTTGCGCGCGGCCGACACCAAACAGCGCCCCGCCGCTTTGGTGTAGCCGGTTTTGACGCCGATGCAATACTCATAATACCCCAGCAATTTGTTGTGGTTGGTGAGCCACCGGTCATAGGGCGGATTGCCGTAGGTCAGCTTTTGGCTTTCCGTCGCGCAAATTTCCGCAAAGGTTTCGTTTTGCAGTGCGTAACAGGCAAGCGTTGCCAAATCGGCCGCCGAGGAATAATGCCCGTCGGCAGGCAGTCCGGATGGATTTTGAAACTGCGTATCCGCCAGTGAAAGCTCAGCTGCCTTTTGGTTCATGCGCTCGACAAACGCTTCCTGCGATCCTGCCACCCGCCAGGCGGCCAGATTTGCCGCTTCGTTGCCGGAGGGCAGCAGCATGCCGTAACACAAATCCAAAAGCGTCACCTCATCGCCGGGCAAAAGCCCCATCGACGAGCCCTCCACCAAAAGCGGTTCTTCGGGCGCTGTAAACGGCGTATCCAGATCCCCCGCTTCGAGTGTTAAAATCGCCGTCATGATTTTCGTGGTGGATGCCATCGGCAGCTGTTCGTGTTCCGATTTTGCCTCGAGCACCGTCCCGGTCGACGCATCCATTAAAATGTAAGCCTCTGCGGAAATTCCGGCATAGGAAACCGCAGGACAGCACAGAAGGCCGCAGCAAGTTAAAACGGCGGCCAGTGTTTTTTTCATCATACTTCACCTGCCTACTGCATCGTTATGCAGCAGACGGGCCGTTCATTCCTTCGAAGCAGTTGGTGTTGCGTCCGTTTCGGGTGTGGGTTCTTCCTCTTCTTTGGCGCCTTTCTTTTTAAAGAGCGCGCCCAGGTGATCGATCGCGGAAGGCACCATCCCCAAGAGGTTGTTGAGGCTCGCGTCGGCGTTGGTCAGCTGAATGACGCGCACGTCGCCGTCGTGAATCACCAAAAAAGCAAGCGGTTCCATCGAAATACCGGCGCCGCCGGCACCGCCGAAGGTTTCTTTTTGGAACTTGGTCGGCAAGTCCGATCCGCCGCTGGCGAATCCGAACGACACCTTCGAAACAGGGATAATGGTGGTGTGTTCATCCGGATGGATGGGCTGCCCGATGATGGTGTTGGTGTCCACCATCTGACGAATCTTCTCCATCGAGACGTTCATCATGCCTTCAATTGGATGAGCCATAAGATTCTTCCTTTCTATGAGCAGCACGTTCCTGCGCCGCTTCCAGTTTATTTTTCGTTTTCATCAAACCTATGCCCGCGCGAAGCAGCTGCCACGCCGCAACGCCCATGCGCAGTTTTAACACAAAGGAATACCGTGCGTTTGTCTGGCCGGAAAGATAATCGATGTCGATCCGCACCCGCTTGACCTTGACGGTCATATACCGCTGAAGCAATGCCAGCACATTATAAGACGCCGCCGAAACCTGTCCGTAGCGGATGGCTGTCTGCGCGGCATCCGGCGCACCGACACGAAGATCCATGCAAAGATCTAACATGCGCACATGGGACAAAATTTTTTTCGTCGGGTCAAATACATCGCAGATTGCTTCCAGCGCCAGTTCCACCACAGTGCCAAAATCCAATCCGCGGATGTTTCGTTTGAGCGATTGTTTGAGCCGGTCGGCAAACTGCCGCCACTCGCGCCCCGCCTTTTCGTTGAGGGAAAAGAGATCGCTCTCCGGTTCCTCTTCTTCGTCTTCCGACTCTTCCGATTCTTCCGGTTCCGGCAGCAGCTGCCGGTGCAAAAACAGGTAATGCACCCGCACCTTCAGCTCTTCTTCCTGTTCCACCCGAACGGTAATCGAACAAAGGCAGGCCGCCACAAGGGCTGCAAGCAGCACGCCCAAAACGATCAGTAAAATCTTGACGATCAGCCATACCACAGCCACCGAATGCCCCCTTTGTCAGCCGTCCTTGGGCGGCGTATCGCTCGACGCCTCGCTCGATTCCTCCGGCAGAGGCGGCAGTTCGTCCAGCGACGACAGATGAAACGACCGCAGAAAATGCGGCGTCGTCCGGTACGCGATCGGGCGGCCCGGCACGTCCAACCGTCCGGCTTCCTCCACCAGTCCCTTTTCCTGCAAACTGTTCACAACCGAAGAACTGTCCACGCCGCGCACCTGTTCCACAAACGCTTTGGTCACCGGCTGGTTGTACGCAACAATCGCCAGCACCTCCATCGCCGCCTGGGAAAGGGGCGTTTTGCGGTTCAAATCGAGCGCCTTTTGCACCAACTCGTTTTGATCGGCTTTGGTCGCCAGCTGATAGCGGTCGCCCAGCTGCAAGAGTTCGATGCCGCGTCCTTTGGCGCTGTATTCCCCCATCAAATCGAGGAGGATGTCCTCCACCGTCGAGGGTTCCAGTTCCAGCGCCTCGGCAAGGCGCGAAAGTTCCACCGGCTCCCCGGCGGCAAACAAAATCGCCTCCAGCGGCGCAAAATAATCCTGATAGGTCATGTTGAAGCCTCCTGCGTTTCGGCATGGCTGCGGTTAAAATATACCGTCTGGTTGTCGTCGGAGATGAGCACGCGTCCGCTTTTCACCAGCTCCAGCATCGCCAAAAAGGTGGCGACCAGCTCCGCACGGTCCGCCGTCTGAAAGAAATCCTGATAAGGCAGCTCGCCGTCCCGGTACAGCCGCCGCAGGACGTAGAGAATGCGGCTGGTGACCGACACCATCCGGCGCGACACAATCCCGGAAAAGGCGCTCTTGGGCGGCGGCTGCCGCCGGCGGAATTTTCCCGCCGCCGCGAGATACGCGGCTTTGAGCACTTCCGGTTCGTGTTCGCATTCATAACGAACGGCGCGAACCACTGGCTGCGGACGTCTGGTATGAATAGCATGCCCAATATATTCCTGTTTTAACCACTCAGCCATCTCTTTGCAGATGCGGTATTCCAGCAGTCTTCCGGTCAATTCCCGCTTGAGTTCCTCCGCTTCTTCCGGCTTTGGCAGAAGCGAAACCGTCTTAATGTAAACGAGATGCGCCGCCATCTCCAAAAATTCGCTGGCGATTTCCAGATGTTCCTCCCGCATCGCCGCAAT
>CALXIC010000166.1 GCA_944388265.1 uncultured Clostridia bacterium
GTTTGTTTCTCATCAGCGCGACGAAGTTTACCGCCTGTCCGATCGAACGGCCATTGTACAGGATGGGCGGATTGATTCCATCGGCGAGACAAAGGTGATGTTTGAATCTCCCAAGACCGTTGCCGCAGCAAAATTGGTTGGGTTCGAAAATTGTTTTGCGGCGCAAAAGACAGGCCTTCATCAGGTGTTTGTTTCGGCTTTGGGGCAAACGTTGGCGGTACAGGATGTTGTACCGGATGAGACCGCGTATGTTTGTTTTCGTGCAGAAGATGTTTGGGAAGCAACCAGGGAGAACCAAACCAATGAACTCATACTGTCTGATCCCGTGATTTGTCAAACGCCGCTTTCCTTTGAGTGCCGGTATCCTTGTAAAGAGGGCGTTTTACTGCGGCGTTTTTTAAAGGATCAGGGATCGGTACAAAATCAAAGACTTTGGATCCACCCTTCGCATGTACATCCGCTTCGCGCGTCTGGAAAAACGATGGGTTAATAAGTGTAAAGTAGTTTTACTTTATATATAACGCATCATTCTCCGGCAAAAATGGGGAATAGCGAAAGCACGACGCAAAAGAGAATCATCAGCGGAGGTAAGCTTCCCAAAGCAAAGATGGTGAGTGCTTGCGGCGAAGTAAAGAAAAAATATAAAAACGCCAGATAACCTGCGCTTGGAAGAAACATCCACCCGCGAAAAATTGCCTGCTGCGGCAGACGGTCCCAGAGAACGCTCAATAACAGAACCAAAAGGGAGGCAGACAACCCGCAGGCGTCCAGCCCGCTCCATTCGCCGCACCAAAGCGCTGCGGCCATCGCCGCGAGTGCGGTGAGGATGCTGCGAAAAAAGATGGTTTCTGCCCGGTTGGTTTTGCGCAAAAATGCGCTTTTCGTTCTTGTGGAGACGGACAGCATGGCAAATCGGTCAAAGAATCGCCGCACTGCCCAAATCAGCAGCAGATGGGAAGGATAGAATAGGATTTTTTCTTCAAACACCGCAAATAGCAAACAACTACCCAGCAGCCCATAGGTTTGCCAGGTACCGCGGGTGATGAGTAATTGTGCGTGGGAAAGATATTTTTTACGCGTGGTTTCGAGCCAGGAGAGTGATATTTGACTATCTTCCTGAAGAGGGGGCAGTTCGAAAAATGGTTTTGTCAAAGATCGAGACTGTTTTTCGAGAATAGCCCCTCTTTTTTTGCATACCCGTCCAAACGCTTTGGCTGTGCGCCGGTAGATGAAAGAATCATCGGGACGAAGCGCCGTCAGCCACAAAAAGAGGCCTAAAAAGATTTGAGGCTTTATGGTTGTCCCAAACGTTGTCCCGTTTAGCAGGATGAGGACGGTAAATACCAAAGGAAAACAGAACCGTTTGAGCCGCTGCCGGGTTCGTTGCTTATGTTCCTGTTCCTCCGAAAAAAAAGCCGTGCTTGTTTGCGGAGCCGTTTTGGTTGGAGGTGCGGTTTCAGCCAGGGGCGTTGGTTTTTCCAAAGAATCGTCTTGGATGTTTTGGGACTCATCGGCCGCTTGTTCGGATGGGGCGTTTGGTTCACTGGTTTCCGGTTCATAATTTAAGTTTAGCCATTGCCACAGTTTCATTTTTACCGTCCTTTCGTTTTCTTCATGTTATGCACAGAATCGTTTATTTAGGACTCGACAAAGCTTGCTTGCTTTTTCTCAGGAAAAATGGTACACTGAATGACAAAAGGAGGGCGTTTGCATGGAAACCGGTCTGAAGAAAACATGGTTTGGCGGATACGATTGCGAAGAAGTGGATCGCGTCCTTTTGGAAAAGGATCGTCGCTTTTCGGAAGAATGTTCGGCTCTGCAGGAGAAATTGACGAAAGCAGAAGCATCCTGCGCGCAGTATGCGGCAGAGTGTGAACGTCTTTTGGAAGAAAATCGAAATTTGAGCAGTCAAAATGCCTGGCTTTCTCATCAGCTCAAATTGGTGCTGCACCGCTTGGAACGGGAAAAACAGCCGTTTGTTTGTGCACTTGTGCGGTCGATTCAGTCCAAATGGCGAAAAGACGGCACCTTGTTTCGCGGATGAGGAACGTGAAAATACCAAAAACGATAAGGGAAGGGAAACGGATATGGCGGAATATCATTGGACAGTCGAAGAGATGAAAACCGAAGGCAAGAAGCTTCGGATTTTTGATAAGGTGTATCTTTCCGGAACGATTTATACCGCGCGTGATGCGGCGCATAAACGCATCATGGCGCTTTTGGAGGAAGGGAAGGAGCCGCCGTTTCCGATTGAAGGAGCCTTTATTTATTATGCAGGCCCCACACCGTCGCCGGATCATCTGGCCATCGGTTCCTGCGGACCGACCACGTCCGGCCGCATGGACCCTTATGCCCCCCGTTTGTTGGATTTGGGGCTCGGCGGCATGATTGGCAAGGGGGAACGCAATCAGGCGGTAAAAGATGCGATTGTGCGCAACGGTGCGGTGTATCTTTGTGCCATCGGCGGAGCGGGCGCTTTGGCTTGCCAGTCGATCACTTCCTGCGAAGTCATTGCCTTTGAAGATCTTGGATGCGAATCCGTCAAACGGCTCACCGTGCAAGAATTTCCGCTTTTTGTGGCGATCGATTCTCAGGGAAATGATATTTTTGTCAGCGGGAAAAGTCTGTATTTGGAGCAGAAAGCTTCCAGTGCTCTTTAATAGAAAGTGGATGAATAAAACCAGCGTTTTCGAACGCTGGTTTTTGTTTTCTCTAAGAAAGTTCGGGCGTGTTGACCGAAAATCGTTGCATCATTCGTTGATTTCTTGTATAATAAAAATAATTATGGCGAAAGAAGGCAAAAATATGGAATTAACAGACATCCAGTCGTTAGCCAAACGGCTCCAAGACAACATGAAAAAAGTCATCAAGGGCAAAGATGAAGTGCTTGAACGGGTAATTTTGTGCGATCTTTGCGGCGGACATATTTTGTTGGAAGACATTCCGGGCACCGGTAAAACAACCTTGGCCAAAGCATTGGCGCGTTCCGTCAGCTGTTCTTTCCAGCGTGTGCAGTTTACACCCGATTTGCTGCCGTCCGATCTGACGGGGATCAATTTCTACAATCAGAAATTGGGCGAATTTGTGTTTAAGCCGGGCGCAGTATTCACCCAGATTTTACTGGGCGACGAGATCAACCGCGCGACTCCGCGTACGCAGTCCAGCTTGCTCGAATGTATGGAAGAACATCAGGTTTCAGTGGATGGCAAAACCTACCCCATGACGGAGCCGTTCTTGGTCATTGCGACCCAAAATCCGGTGGAAATTCAAGGGACGTTCCCGCTTCCGGAAGCGCAGCTTGACCGTTTCTTTATGAAGTTGTCGATGGGTTATCCGGATACGGAAAATGAACTGGAGATGATGGACGGTTTTGCGAAGGAAAGCCCGCTCGCTTCCTTGGAACCGGTGACCACCGCAGAAGAATTGATCGAAGCGCAGCGTTTGGTGCGCACCGTCTTTGTCAGCGATGCTGTCAAGCGCTATCTGCTCCAGATTGTACAGCAGACACGCACGCATGATAAAATCCGCTTGGGCGTCAGCCCGCGTGGAACGCTGGCATTTTTGCATGCGGCGCAGGGCTGTGCCGCGATGCATGGACGTACATATGTGATCCCGGAAGATGTGCAGCAGGTGGCGGCACCGGTATTGGCGCATCGTATGATCTGTAAAGGGCACAGTATGGCACAGAGCAGCGGACCGGCCGCCGAATACCTTCGCCAGATTTTGGTACAGGTTCCGGTTCCGACGGAACAGCCTCTGGCATAGGAGCGTCGCATGGGATTTTTTGCATTAGCGCTCCTGCTTGCCGTCGTGCTGGGAGGAGAAATTTTACTGTATCGAAAATTTTCGCTGTCGCATTTGGAATATCATTGTGCGCTTGACCGGGAGGAAGCAACGGAAGGCGATGTGGTGGAGTTGGTGGAAACCATCAAAAACCGCAAATGGCTGCCCGAACCGTGGTTGAAATCGGAGATCACAACCTCCAAATGGCTGGATTTTGCCGGTGCACAGTCCATTGTGACGGATAAAACGCGCTTCGTTCCAAGCTTTTTTGTGGTGCGCAGTTTTCAAAAAGTGCAGCGTTCCTGGCATGTGACCTGCCTCAAACGCGGGGATTTCGCCATTCAAAAGGTAGGGCTGGTCGCATCGGATTTGTTTGGAACGGTGAATGTATCGCGCGCTGCGGAGGTGGATTCCCGTATTTTGGTATTGCCGAAGGGCATGGATTTGGATGCGTTTGTCCTCTCGCCGCGGTATCTTTCCGGTGATGTCGTGGTGCACCGCCAGCTGTTGGAAGATCCGTTTTATCTGGCGGGGGTGCGCGAATATACCGAACATGATTCGATGAATCAAATTCATTGGGCGGCAACGGTCAAAGAAGGAAAGTTCATGGTGCACAACCGGGAGCATACCTCCAGTCAGAATCTGACGGTGATCCTCAATATGCAGTCCATGCCGTTTGAAACCGGCCAGGTGACGCGGGAAGAGGAAGTGGAATATGCCATTAAGGTCTGCGCGTCCTTTTTTGAACAGACGCTTGTGGATCAGACGCCGGTGCAGTTTTTTGCCAATGCCAGTACGACGGAAGAATTGGTTTCGACTTATTCCGGCGAGTATTGGGGCGACGAGCATGTGCACGATTTGCTTTGCCTGCTTGCCAAACTTCATTTGGAGTCCACGGATGATATCGGTGTTTATCTCAACGGCCTGTTCGATCAGGTACAGACAAGTGACTGCGTGCTGGCTACCGCTTACTTGAACGAAGATTTGTTGTCGTTTGCGCGCCAAAAAGCCGAACAGGGGGTACGCGTGCGCATTTACGTCACCGGCAGAGTCAGTGCATCGATGCTTTCGGATGACTGTGAAATCTACTGTCTGCGGGATTATTTGGAAGAATTGGAAGAACAGGGGGCGCTTGCATGAAACGTATGGCACTTTCGTCTGTGCTGAAAGCATTGACGGTTTGCGGGCTGATCCTTTCGTTCTTTACTCCCGGATATTATGGGATCTCATTTTTATTTTTGTATGAGTGTCCGCCGCTGTTTGCTGCTTGTTTGGCCGGCATGAGCCTTGTGATCGGTGCGTTTGGTTATGGAGTCCATCTGCTTTTGTGCAAATGGGAGGAACGAACACACGCAGTGCCGGCGATCCGCAAAGTGCTGGTGGGCGTATTGGGGATAGCCGTATCGGTAGAAGTCTTTTGGCTGTTTCGCGATACGCTGGTGTTTGCCATTCTTTGTGCGGTGCTTTCGGGCGTATTGTACTTTTTTTCCGCACGTTTGGTTTACGCGCGGTATGAACGTCTCTTCACGGAGGTTCAGCTGGTCTCCGCCGCGCTGGAAAACCTGCTGATTTTGTTGATCGTCTACTATGTGTCGAAAACTTATCCGATTGTACTGTACGACGATCTCTTTATCTTTACTTTTTTGCCGGCAATTTTTTGCTTCTTTATTTCCAGAAATCAGGGGAATATCGATTATCTGATGGAGCGGCGGCGTCATGATCTGGCGCATCTGCCGAAAAAGATCCGTCGATACAATGTCCTTTTGCTGTGCGGATTGTTTGTGTTCTTGCTGGTATTGTTTGGGTTCCGTGAACCGTTGATCGAATTTTTGTGGGATGTGTTGCGGGCGTTGAGATCCGTGCTGTATGTCATCATTACGTTTTTCTTGTGGCTGTTGTCCAAGCTGCCCGGAGGACGCGCAGTCGAAGAGCCTGCCGATCAGGAAATGGGGGGCATGGGAGAAGAATCGATCGAAGCCGGCATTGCCATTGACTGGACGATTCTGGCCGTCATTGGATTG
>CALXIC010000167.1 GCA_944388265.1 uncultured Clostridia bacterium
ACTTCTTCCCCGTCCACGGTTGCCGTCCAGCCTACGCTGTACGGAATGGAGAAGCTCATCAGCCGGTCGCGGTCGGTGGTGACCGTACCGGTCACGGTATTGTCGTCCAGCTCCACATTCTCCAACGACGCTTCGGAAAGCGCTTCGATCTCCGATTCATGGGTGTCAATCGGCAGATAGTACACCTCTAACGCGTCAAAGGAATAGGTGCCCGGCAGGGAAAAGGTCATTTCCCCATCAATCTGTTCATCTTCTTCGTAATAACCGAGATTCACCAGATAATCGGCAATGCCAAGTCCATAGGTATCGTTGGATGGACGCACAATCGCACGTTTTTGAATCTCATCCGTGAGGATGTTGATGTCGGTGCGCACCGAACGGGAGCATTCCGTCCCCACCAGCCGCAGATAGACTTCGCATCCAGCCTTTGCCTGAAGCGAAAAATGAACACACGGCGCTCCGTCGTCTTCGGATTCTTCCTCGTCTTCGGTCTCCTCCGTAGATTCGGCCGGTTCTTCCTCTTCATCCAAACGCATAAAGGAAAGACCCTCCTGCTCGATGCCTTCCTCCACAGCACCTAAAGAGACTTCCCCTTTGGTGATGTTTGCATCCACCGTCTGCGCCGTTTCCAAAGAGCCGAACTGCGCCAAATCCTCGTCGTCCACCACGGCAAAGCGAAGCTGTGCCTGCTGTTTTTCCAGTGCGGAAAGTGTTTCGTAATCGGAACGCGCCATCACCGTGTCGTAGGAATAACCGATGGAGAGCTGGTTCTGATTGACATAGATGTCGTAGGTCTTACTCTTTTCCGTCAGCTTCGGATCCAACTCATAGCCATAGGGCACATACCGCGCGCCGTCCTTGGTCGTAATAAAATACTTCACACAGGCAAGCGCCTCCTGGGCGGTACGGTTGTCCATAAACAAGGTGCGGTTGACCGCGCTGATACCGGTGCTTTCCGATTCCAGAAAATAATTGATGGTGCCGGAACCGATGGTGCTGTTATAAAGCGAGATGCCGCGATAACCCAGCGCCACGGAAGTATTGTTGTAGTTGTTGTACATCATATTGGTGTCGCCGCGCCAAAAACTATCGTCCTCGATCGCCGCCAGATAACGGTAACGCGAATCGGTGTAATAAACATCCGCCGTTTCGGCACGCTGAAACTCACTGACCATATTGCCGCTTTCCGGCTGGTTGATCTGGTATCCCAAAAACGAAACGTTCGCGCAAAGAAGCAGGCATACCGCCGCTTTCCAAACCCGCACCGGCACACGGGGGATCAGGCGAAGCAAAACCACTACCGCCAAAGCACCCGCCGTCAGCCAAAAGCCCTGCATCAGGCGTTCGTCCGGCCAATCCTGCAGCGCCCAGCAGGCAAGACCGATCAGCAAAACAACCCCAAAGCCAATGCCCTGTGCACGGGTAAAGGTGCGCATCCGGTCGAACTGCGTCATGAGCACCAACGCCAGCAAGAACACAAAACCGTAGCTCCAGCGGTTGTTGATGGCAGAAAAGCCGGAAAACACAAATCCGAAAACCGGCACCATCAAAAAGAGCGTTCCCAGCAAAACCGCCAGTTTCAGCGAAAGATCTTCCTTCACCCGGCGCACAAACAACACCACCAGCGCCGGAATCGCAAAGGCAGAAACCGAGATCGTCGTCAGCGACGCGGTGTAGCGCATCGGCGAGGAAAGGGACGAGAACAGTTCGGCAAAGCGGTTGCCGTCATACAGCCACAAATTGCCGAGCACCGTTTCTCTCGAACTGGAACTGCGGGGCGACAGAAAATAGCTGGCAATCGACGGCGCGAAAAAGGCCGCCGCCAGCCCGCAGCCCAACAAATAGCTTGCCGCAATCCGTCCGAGCATGGCGAAAAATTCCTTGATACGGTGTTCACGGTACACCATCCCCACACGAAGCAGCGCATAAACGCCCATCAAAATGGTGTTGCTGTACAGGAAATAGTAGCTGGCAAAGAGCGAAATGCCCACAATCAAGCTGTAAAACAACACATTTTGACGGTGAATGACCTGTTCGATGCCGATGAGCAGCAAAGGCAGCATCACCGCAGCCAGTGCAAACTGGGGATGCCGTTCTACCTGATAAAAGGTGTAGCTGCTGAACGCATACAGCATCGATCCGGCAAAAATTGCCGCGCGCCCTTTGCGCAGATACATGCCGTACACCGAAAAAGAAAGCCCCATCAGATAGATGCGCAGCACCACCAGTGCATTATAAAAATACGAAGAGTACGATTTCGGCATCATGACACTCAAAAACGTAATGGGCTCGGTCTTTAAAAAGGTGCGGACGTCCCCGCCCATCCCGATTTCAAAATCGTAGGCCGGAAACTGAAAATCACCGCGCAGGATTTGACGGATCACTCCCCGGAGATATTCTCCGATGTATTGCAGCTGCAAAAGATACTGCGGCATGCCGTCCGTTTTCCAGATCAGCGTATGCTCCGCCTCGCGAAACGGGGACAAAATCACCCACAACGTCACTGCAAAACAAAGCGTATAAACGATCAAATATTCCACCATTTTCCGAACAGGCGACGAACGAAGCGGCCGCCCCGGTGTTTGCCTCAACGAACCAATTGACAAAACATTCCCTCTTTTCTTCTTTATTGTTCTTAGTGTAGCATATTTTTTTTCGCTTGACAACGATATGAAAAAGCGGGCAGCTTGCGCTGCCCGCTTG
>CALXIC010000168.1 GCA_944388265.1 uncultured Clostridia bacterium
CTTGTCCTCAAAGACCACCCGCACCGGATAGGTGCCGGGGATGGCGTCGGCGGGAATGTCGGCGTCGATCCAAAGGCTCTTCCACTGGCCGGGCAGCATCATGACGGAATCTTCCCACAGATCGGAAAGCCGGTCGGGATAGAGTCCCGGCGTTTTGGTGAGGTAGTTGTCGTCCGCTTCCGGATGCGCCGGATACTGGCAGGGCACGTTTTTCACATCCCGCACCCGCAGATAACCGGCAATGGGCGATTCCACCCGCACCTTGGCAAAGCAAAAGCGCGCAAAGCGTCCTTCAAACCGGCTGCGCACCAAGCCGCAGGTATAGGCAATCTGGAACGAAATGGTTTCTCCGCGCAGCGCCTGCCACTCGGCAAAAAGGGATGCGTCTGCCGGTTCGCGGTCCGCAAACACCTTGGTCAGCGCATCGGCCAGCTTGAAGCGGTAACCCGCCTCCGCAACTTGAATGGTCTGTTTCATGGTATACCTCCTTCCGGCAAAGCTGCCGGGTTGTTTCCTGTTTGCCGCTTTTGGCGCGCGGCCCGGTAAATAGACAGAAAGGAACAGAAATGCTTTCTGTTCCTTTCATTTTTAGACATGGTTTGCAAAAATCAGCCTTTGATCCCGCTGAGGGCAATCCCTTCGACAAATTGTTTCTGCAAAAAGACGTAGAGCACAAACGGCACGATGAAGGTCATCG
The DNA here is from genome assembly GCA_944388265.1 of uncultured Clostridia bacterium. Classification (GTDB taxonomy): domain Bacteria; phylum Bacillota; class Clostridia; order Oscillospirales; family Ruminococcaceae; genus CALXIC01. The sequence continues at coordinate 698 of CALXIC010000168.1, forward strand.
TCGAACCGGCCATGACCAGGCCGTAGTTGGTTTCAAACTTGCCCTGCAAGAGAGAAAGCGCTACCGTCAGCGTCTGCATGTTGGTATCGGTGCAGATGACCAACGGCCACAGGAAGTTGTTCCAAGCCGAAATAAAGGTGAACACCGTCAGCGAAACAAGCACCGGTTTGATCAGCGGAATGACGATGGTGGTAAAGGTACGCACTTCGTTCGCACCGTCGATCTGTGCCGCTTCGAGCAGTTCATCCGGCACGGAGGTCATAAACTGTTTGATGAGGAACACGCCGAATGCGTCGCACGCCGGCAGAATCAGCGCGATGTAGCTGTTCAACAGCCCCATGTTGCGCATCATCAAAAAGACCGGAATCATCGTGACCTGACCCGGAACGGCGAGGGTCGCCATGTAGATGCCGAAGATCAGGTTGCGGCCGCGGAAGCGTTTTTTCTCCAGCCCGTACGCTGCCATCGAGCAGAGGATGCAGTTGAGCAGGCAGGTGAAAAACGACACGATGATGCTGTTTTTCAGCGGCGTTGCAAATTTGACGCGGTTGAAGACGTCCACGTAGTTGACAAAGTCCAGAGAGATATCGCTCATCTGAAAACGAAGCGACGTCGAATTGGTGAAGGAAAGGAGCACCATGTAGACGAACGGATAAAACGCCACAACAGCGGCAGCTCCCATCAAAATGGTCAGCAGGATGGTGACGATCCGGCTGGACAACGATTTATTGACACTGGCCATACTCGTACCTCCTTAATCTTCCTTGAAGAAGAGTTTCTGAATGTTGTTGATGATGAGAATGAAGATGAACAAAATCACGGCGATGGAGCAAGCGTAGCCCATACGGTATTCACGGAACGCCGCGTTGTAGATGGTGTAAACCAAGGTAAAGGTCGATTTGCCCGGGCCGCCCTTGGTCATGGCGTACACCATGTCGAATGCCTGGAACGACCAGATGACGCCCAGCGTTGCCACCAGATAGGTGATCGGTTTGAGGCAGGGCATGGTGATCTTCCAGAACTGCTGCATCTTGGTTGCGCCGTCGACTTCCGCCGCTTCGTAGTAGCTGGCGGGAATGTCCATGATGCCGGCGTAGACGATGACGAGGAAGTAACCGACGTTTTTCCAGATCGACGCCATACAAACCGTCAGCAGCGCGGTGCTGGTCTGACCCAGCCAGTTGATGTGCGGAATGCCCACCAGACCGAGGATTTCGTTGATGATGCCGTCATCGGTCGCAAAGAGCATGGTAAAGAGCGTACCAACGAGGATGGACGACGAAATAACCGGCACGAACATGCAGCCTTTCACAAAACGGCCGTAGCGGTTTTGGAATTTGCTGGCAAGAATCGCTGCAAACAAAATGGAAAAGAACGTCTGAAGCGGCACGGTGATGAGCACGTAGCACACGGTGTTTCTCATCGAAGCCTGAATAAATTCATCACTAAAAGCCGTGATGTAGTTTTTAAGCCCGCAGAATACCGGCGAAGAAAGTACGCTGTAATCCGTCAGGGAGAAATAAAACGACTGCACGATCGGAATCGCGATAAAGATCAAAAGCGTCAAAAAGCTCGGCAGCACATAAATCCAGCCGGCGATCGCTTCTTTGGTCTTGCGTTTCATCATAAAGAAGTCAACCCCTTTTTTGATTGGATGATCGTCCTGCAGCCGCATCCGTCAAAAATACCGCGGTGTTTTTGACGCATCCGACTGCACGGCTCTCGAAAAGAAGCGCGGAAGGAGACCCTTCCGCGCCGCCATTCGTTCAAAACATCGAATCCTGCATCAATGATTAGTTAAGAGTAGCTGCGTAATCCATGGTATCCTGAAGAGCCTGTTCCGGAGTCTTCTGATCCATCATCATTTCCTGAAGGTTGGAGAACAGAGCGGTCAGAATCTGGGAAGAGTTCTTCATCACCGGCAGTGCATGGAATTCGTCTGCGCATTCGGTGTACATCGATTCAAATTCCGGCTGATCGACGTAGGTTTCTTCCTTCGTGATCGGCGGCATTTTGTAGCAGGTTTCATGGAATTTCTGCATGATTTCCGGAGAGGTGAGTTCTTTCATCAGCGCGATGCCTGCTTCTTTGTTTTCGCAGGTGGTCATCAACACAAGCGAGTCATTCGCCACGAAGGTGCCGCCTTCCACGTCGGTGGTAAACGGAATGAAATCCCAGTTGATGCCGGCTTCGGTGAATTTTTCAGCGCCGGTCGACGAAGAAACGAACATCGCCACTTCACCGTTTTTGAAGTCGTCCGAAACAGCGGTGCCGTCACGCGAGGTGCAGGATTTTGGCAAAATGCCTTCTTCTTTCAGGCTGTAAACGAATTCCGCCGCTTTCAGCGCTTCTTCCGAATCCAGAGTCAGGTTGCCTTCTTCATCGACGATGTCGCCGCCAGCCTGCCACAGGTACGGGAAATAGGTTTCGTCGAGGTCGCCGAAATAGCCGCCCCAGTACTGGTCAAAGCCGGTTTTGCCGGTTGCTTCTTCGACAGCCAGTGCGACTTCTTTGAGTTCATCCCAAGTGGTCGGGATTTCTTCGTAGCCGGCTTCTGCCAGAAGATCCATGTTGGCAAAGAGGATACGCGGAGCGCCGACCACGTAGGGCAGGATGTACTGTTTGCCCATGATCTGGCCGTTATCCCAGTAGATATAGTTTTCTTTTTCTTCTTCGGTGAAGTAATCATCGAGCGGAACGAGCTGTTCCTGTTCAATGTAGTTGTAGAGCATTTCGTTGTACATATAAACAACGTCCGGACCAGTGCCGCCGGCAACGCCCGTCATGATTTTTTCTTCGTAGTTTTCCCACGGAGTGACCTGTACTTCAACGGTAGCGCCGGTTTCTTCACACCAGGAAGCAAGGTTTTCGTTGAAGAATGCGCCGTCGTCTTCACCGAACGGAGCGGTCCAGTATTTCAGGGTCACGCCCGAAAAATCAGCAGCGCCTTCTTCCGTGGTGCCTTCTTCAGCCGTGCTGTCGGTCTGGCTTTCGGTGGTTTCGTTCGAAGAGCCGCAGCTAGCGAACGAAGCGACCATGGCGGTAGCCAAAAGTGCAGCAAAGAGTCTTTTTTTCATCTTTTTCACGAACCTTTCCCAAAATGTAAAGAAAGCAAAGCCGAATGCCAGAAATGTTGT
>CALXIC010000169.1 GCA_944388265.1 uncultured Clostridia bacterium
CATCATCGGACTATTCGGCACGGCGGACAACCCGCTGTATATGGAATTTACGGTGCGGTTTATGCGCATCTTTTTGCTGATGATGTTCATTAACGGCGTGCAGCAAATTTCTTCGAACTTTTTCTCCGCCATCGGGAAACCGCTCAAAGGGGTGCTGCTTTCTTTATCCCGTCAGATTCTGATTCTCATTCCGCTGATGCTGCTTTTCCCGCTGTTTTGGGGACTCGACGGCATTTTATTCGCCGCCCCAGTCGCCGATACGGCCGCTTTTGTATTAAGCATTGCGCTGATTCGCCGGGAATTTCATAAAATCTCCAAGTTGGAAGCACTTTCTGAAACATAATAAAAACCGATCGGGAGAATTTCTCCCGATCGGTTTTTTTACATTCAAATTATACAATTTGTATATTTTCCAAAAATATTACTTTTCGGTTTTTTCTCCGACGCACATCCCCGCCAAAAACCCGGCACCAGCCGAAGCGGTATAATAAGCGGCGCGGTAAGTAAGCGGCGCGCCCAAAGCGGTAACAATCATCACCAGCGCGCAGGGCAAAAACGCCAGCACCAAAATCGTCAAAAAATAGAGCCGGTTCGGGATTTTTCGATAAAGGCGAACCGAAAAAGAAAAGCGGTCGTTGATCGCCACCGTTCCAAACAAAAAGATCGCCAAAAGCCCGGTCGAAATGGCATAATCCATGCTTATTCCTCCATCTTTTTCTGATACAGCAACGCGTCATCCACCGGATGATCGTAGAAGGAAGGACGCCGTCCAATTTTCACAAAGCCCAGCCGTTCATAAAATGCTTGTGCGGCGGTGTTCTTCGCCCGCACTTCGAGCGTGATGCATTCGGTGTTCGCCGCGCGTGCGTGCGAAAAAATTGCTTCCATCAACGCGGTCCCCACCCCGCTTCGGCGGCATTGGGAGGATACGCCAATGTTGGTGAGTTCCCCGTCGCCGTAAAAAAAGCGCGCATCCGCAAACCCCACCAGCGTCCCCTCCTGAAGGGCGACCAGCAGACAGCCATAAGGATACTGAAGTTCTCCCAAAAGCGCTTCCATGCTCCACACTTCCGGCAAGGCGGCGGCAAACAGTGCATGAAGCGCCGGCAAGTCTGCTTCCTTTGCCAGACGGACCTCAAGCGTTTTCATAGCGTTTCTCCAGTGCATCGAGTTCCGGTTCAAAATAGCGTTCCATCTGTGCCAGGCAGGCGCGGTAAACCGCCACGCTCTGTCCATAGGGGTCCGCCACCTGCAACACCCAAATGGCGTTCGCCTTTTGCGGACAAACGGACAAAATCGCCTGTTTGTGCGCATCGCTCATCACGTAAATGCGGTCGGCATCTTCGACATCGCCCACCGTCAGCCGCTGGGCGCGGTGCGCGGAAAGATCAGCGCCCCATTCGGCCGCCGCTTCCACCGCCTGCGGCGACGCTCCGTCGCCGGGATATGCCGCGAGTCCGCGGGAAGCAACTACCAGCGGCAGTCCCCGCCGGTCTGCCAAGGTCTGCACCACCGCCTGTGCCATCGGGCTGCGGCAGGTATTGCCGGTGCAGCAAATGAGCCAATGTTCGGGTTTCATCCTTTCGCCTCCAACCAGTTTTTGCCGGTATGCACATCCACCGGCAACGCTACTTTTAAGGACACGGCCTGCTGCATCTCTTCGCGCAGGATATCGGCCGCGCGCGCCGCTTCTTCTTCCGGCGCTTCCAAAATGAGTTCGTCGTGTACCTGCAAAATCAAGCGGGTGTTCATCCCTTCGCGGCGCAGGCGGTCAAATACCCGCACCATCGCAATCTTGATGATGTCCGCCGCCGTCCCCTGAATGGGCGTATTGAGCGCAATACGCTCCGCCAGCGCGCGGGTCACTTTATTTTTTGCATGAATATCCGGCAGTTCCCGCCGGCGGTGGAAGAGGGTTTCCACATAACCCAATTCCTCCGTCTTTTGAATGATGGTTTCCCGGTAGGCACGCACGCCGGAATAGGTCGAAAGATAGGCGTCGATATAATCCTTCGCCTCTTTCATCGAAACATGCAGATCCTGCGAGAGTGAATAGGCGCCGATGCCGTACACAATGCCGAAATTGATCGCTTTGGCGCTGCTGCGCTGACGGGCGGTCACCTCTTCAAACGGCACATGAAACACCTGCGACGCCGTCATGCGGTGGATATCAGCGCCCTGCGCAAAGCCCTGCTGCATCGCCTGATCGTCGGCGATGTGCGCCAAAATGCGCAGTTCGATCTGCGAATAGTCCGCGTCGAGCAGTACTTTCCCTTCCGGTGCAATGAAAAAGGCGCGGAACCGGCTGCCCTCATCGGTGCGCACGGGGATATTCTGCACATTCGGTTCGGTGGAACTGATGCGCCCGGTGCGGGTTTCGGTCTGATTAAAGGTGGACCGCACCCGGCCGTCCGCTTCAATCGCATGATCGAGCCCGACGATATAGGTGGAATACAGCTTCGAAAGCTTGCGGTATTCCAAAAGCGTATCCACAATCCCATGAAATCCGCGCAGGCTCTCGAGCACCTCGGCGTTGGTGGAATATCCCGTTTTGGTCTTTTTCTTCGCCGGAAGTCCCAGTTCGTCAAAGAGCACCGTTCCCAGTTCGCGGGTGGAATTGGGGTTGAAGGTGTGTCCTGCGTAATCAAAAAGCTGCTGACGAAGGGTTTCAATCTGTGCTTTCAGTTCTTCGCCATACGCCAAAAGCGCCGGGCGGTCGAGGAGAAAGCCGTCGGTTTCCATGGAAGCCAGCACTTCGCAAAGAGGCAGTTCGATGTCCTGCAGCAGGTGCCACATCTCTTTTTCCCGAAGCTGTGCTTCGAGCGCATCGCAGAGAGCGGAAAACGCCGCGATGGGCGCGATTTCCGCCGAAAGGCCAAACGTTTCTTCCGGCAGATATTTCTGCACGAGCTGCGGCAGCGGGTAGGCTTTTGCGGATACATTCAACAGATATGCCGCAAGCGACGCATCAAAGGTAACCTGTTCTAAGCGGACACCCTGCTGCATCCCGCGTTTATAAAGCGGTTTGGCGTCAAAGAGACGCTTCGGCAGTTTCGAGGGAAGCACCACCGTATCGAGTACGGTTTCTGCAAAGCGCACCACCCCATCGGGCAGGCAAAAATACACGCCGTCTTCCTGCCACACGCAGTCGATGCGCCCGTTTTCCTCAAGCGCTTCGCAAAGCTTCTGCTCGGTCCAATCCTCCGCAAAGAATTTTTCGACAGCGGCCGGTGCCTCGGGCGCCGCAGCCGGTACTTCTTCCTCCAGGTTCCATTTGGGCAGCATGGAGAACATTTCCAAATCGGTCAAAATCGCTTTTGCCGCCGCGCGGTCCGGTTCTTTCGGGGTGAGATCCTCCACCGACAGCGAAAGGGGCGCTTCACGGCAGATGGTCGCCAGCTCGTAGGAAAGGGCGGCCATCTCCCTGCCTTCCGCCAGCAGTTTTTTGATGCGGGGCGTGGTATCGATGGAATCAAGATCCGCATAAATCTGTTCGACAGTGCCGTTTTGCTGCAAGAGTTTGAGCGCCGTCTTTTCGCCGATGCCCTTGACCCCCGGAATGCAGTCGGAGGCATCCCCCATGAGCGCCTTCAAATCAACAATCTGCGGCGGAGCGAAGCCGTAATCCTTTTGAATCTGCGCCACATCGCAGAAGAGGTTTTCTTTGGTCTTGACCAAACAAACCGCCGTATGCTCGTCGATGAGCTGCAGGGAATCGCGGTCGCCGGTCGCAATCACCGTTTCCATCCCCTGCTGTTCGCTAAAGGCCGCCATCGTGCCGAGCAGGTCGTCCGCTTCAAAGCCTGCGAGCGAAAACATCGGATACCCCAAAGCGGTCAGCAGTTCTTTGAGCGGCGCCATCTGCGACGCCAGTTCATCGGGCATGCCGTGGCGGTTTGCCTTATACCCCTCGTACTGCTGATGGCGGAAGGTCGGCTCCCGCCGGTCCCACGCAATCGCCACCAGATCGGACGGATACTCTTTCTGGAGCTTGAGCAGAATGTTCAAAAATCCAAAAATGGCGTTGGTGTACTGCCCTTTTTGATTGGTCAGTAAACGCACGCCGAAAAATGCACGGTTGACGATGCTGTTTCCGTCAATGGCTAACAGTCGCATGAATGATCCTCCCTTGCTGCGGGGTTGCAATCGCAGCAAAAATTTCGTAAAATAGAAAAGCGGCTTAGCCGCGTTTTCTATTAGTATAACACGGGACCGGTAAAAATTCAACGAAGGCCCCGAAAAAGGAGAATCCTATGCAGCAGATTTCACTCGCCGGCGTACCGGTCTGGCAGAGCGCCTCCCTCGCGCCGATGGCGTCGGTTGCCGACCGCGCGTACCGCGTCATGTGCAAACGATACGGCGCCGCAATGGTGACCGGAGAACTTGCCAGCGCCAAAGGGCTTTGCTATTCCGACCGCAAGACCAGAGAACTTCTGTTTGTGTCGGCAGAAGAGGAACCGATGGCCGTTCAGCTCTTCGGCAGCGAGCCGGAATTTATGGTCAAAGCCGCGAAGATCGCGGCAACATATCATCCGCAGTGGATCGACATCAACATGGGCTGCCCGGTGCACAAGGTGGTTTCCACCGGTGCGGGAAGCGCCTTGCTCAAAACGCCACAGCTGGCGTATGAAATCGTCGCGCGCGTGGCGGACGCCGTTTCCATTCCGGTCACCGTCAAGATGCGCCGCGGTTACGAAGCGGGCGAAGACGTCGCCGTGCCGTTTGCTTTAAAAATGGAAGAAGCGGGGGCTGCCGCTTTGACGGTGCACGGGCGCACCCGCAGCCAGATGTATCAGCCCTCCGCCGACTGGTCATGCATCCGCGCCGTCAAAGAGGCGGTGAAGATCCCCGTCGTCGGCAACGGCGACGTCACCTCCCCCGAACTCGCCCAAAAAATGTACGAAGAAACGGGCTGCGATCTGGTGATGATCGGACGGGGCAGCTACGGCCGTCCGTGGATCTTTGAAGAAGTGAACGCCTACCTCAAAGACGGCGTGAAACTTCCCCCAAAGAGCATGGAAGAACGCCTCGAGATTTTAAAAGAACACGTCGCGTTGATGCAGCTGGACAAGCCCGAACGCATCGTATTTTGCGAAGCGCGCAAGCTGATCGGCTGGTATTTGAAAGGATTTCCGCAGGCGGCTCATTTCCGCGGAGAGGCCAACACCATTCAAAATTATGAAGATTTCACACATTTTCTGAAGAAAGTGCGCCAGGTTCAGCAGGATTGCCAAAACATCGAAAATCCGTCCGCCGCAGTTTGTGGTATTGGTGATTGACGAATCGCGAAAAATTCAGTAAAATGAAAGTTACGGGAGAGGGGTATCTCCTAAAGTATAAGTCGAAAGGATGTTGCGAACTATGAGCAATGCAAACTTTGTCATCCCGCAGCCGAAGAACGAACCGTTTTACGGCTACCTTCCGGGATCTGCTGAACGTGCTGCACTGAAGGCTGAACTCGACCGTCAGTACAACACCACAGTAAACATTCCGCTGATCATCGGCGGCAAAGAAGTTTGGACCGACACCACGAAAACCTGCATCATGCCGTCCGAACATGAACACGTCCTGGCTACTTACTGCATGGCAGGGGAAAAAGAACTGAAAATGGCAAAAGAAGCTGCAATGGCAGCGAAAGCCGAATGGGCCGCGATGCCGTGGGAACACCGTGCGTCCATCTTTTTGAAAGCAGCGGAACTGCTCGCCGGTCCGTACCGTGCGAAAGTCAACGCAGCGATGATGCTCGGCCAGAGCAAAACCGCATTCCAGGCGGAAATCGACCTGGCAGAACTGTGCGACTTCTTCCGCTTCGGCGCAAAAGTGGTCGAATCCATCTACTCCATCCAACCGGAAAGCGCTGCTGGTGTGTGGAACCGTCAGGAATACCGTCCGCTCGACGGCTTTATCGTGGCAGTAACGCCGTTTAACTTCACTTCGATCGCAGGCAACCTGCCGTCCGCTCCGGCCATGATGGGCAACACCTCGCTGTGGAAACCGTCTTCGACTTCCGTTTTGTCGAACTATTTTGTGATGGAAATCCTGATGGAAGCAGGTCTTCCGGCAGGCGTCATCAACTTTATCCCGAGCCGCGGCACCGACGTGTCGAAATATCTGGTCACCGATCCGGATATGGCTGGCTTCCACTTCACCGGTTCGACCGCCGTTTTCCAGAGCGTTTGGAAACTCGTGGGCGAAAACATCGCCAATTACAAATCCTATCCGCGTCTGGTCGGCGAAACCGGCGGCAAAGACTTCATCTTTGCGCATAATTCCGCACACATTGATCCGCTGGTGGCCGCTATGGTCCGCGGCGCATTCGAATTCCAGGGACAGAAATGCTCTGCTGCTTCGCGTGCATTCATCCCCGCTTCGATCTGGCCGGAAGTCAAAGAAAAACTCACTGCTGCTTGCGCTAAAGTGAAAATGGGCGATCCGAAAGATTTCCGCACGCTGGTGGCAGCAGTCATCGACGAAGCATCGTTTGACAACTGCAAATCCTACATCGATTATGCAAAAGCTTCCGACGAAGCAGAAGTCATCATCGGCGGCGAATGCGACAAGAGCGTGGGCTACTTCGTACAGCCGACCGTCATCGTTGCAAAAACCCCGACCTTCAAAACGATGGTCGAAGAAATCTTTGGGCCGATCCTTTCCATCTACGTTTACGACGACGACAAATTGGATGAAACCCTCGAAGCCTGCGACACCGCTTCGGCTTATGCACTGACCGGTGCAATCTGGGGTCAGGACCGCGCAGCGCTCATCAAAATGGAAAAAGCGCTGGAAAACGCAGCCGGCAACTTCTACATCAACGACAAACCGACCGGTGCAGTTGTTGGCCAGCAGCCGTTCGGCGGCGCCCGTGCTTCGGGTACCAACGACAAAGCGGGCACCATTTTGAACTTCGTCCGCTGGGCCAGCCCGAGAACGACGAAAGAAACCTTCGTACCGTCCAGTGCGGTGGATTATCCG